>NZ_JBIWLW010000006.1:206941-337609 GCF_044766385.1 Streptomyces sp. NPDC102274
CCCTCCTCGCCTCCGCCCCCCCACCTCCTCTTGTGGGGGGACCCGCACCACTACCCTTGGTGGGACGGCCCAAGGGGGGGGCGGCCCGGTTGGGGGGGGGGGGGGGGGCGCCCCCCCCCCCCCCGCCTCTCTTCTCACTGGATCCGCACGGTCGCCTCGCACTTCCTTACCCGCGAGACCTGCTTCGGGCTGTCCATCGGGACCCTGACCGTCGTCGTCTGCCCGCCCTGCAGCTCGACCTCCGCGTCGCCGAAGTCGACGACCGAGCCGGACGCGTCCTCGAACGTCACGTCGACCCCGTGGATGTCCGTCCGGCCCGCCGGGGCGTGGCCCGCCGTGACCCGCACGGTCGCGTACGTGACGGCCTTCCGCTTGCCCTTCGCCCTGCTGACGCAGGTGACGATCCGTGCCTCGGCGCCCGTCGTCGCCGTGGGCGTCGGGTCGCCATACGAGCTGCCGGACGAGCCGTAGTCGTCATCGGAGTCGTAGTCCGAGCCCGAGCCGGAGTACGAACCATTGCTCTTCTTGGAGTTGGAGCAGCCACCTCCGCTGCCGCTCGATCCCTTGCTCTTGCCGCTCTTGCCGCTCGTGGAGGACGAGAACCCCGTCAGGGCCAGCACCACCACGACCAGTACGGCCGCCATTTTCAGACGTCGACGCATCACGATCGAGTTACTCCCCCGTTGTGCTCACTCACCCGATGGCCCACGGGCTGTTCTGCCCATGAACCTGCCAATCGCGCGCGACACCCTAGCAGTTGGAGCGCGAGCGCCCTCGGCCGCGCGACGGGCACCCGGCGGTCGCGTGGCGGGGGCCGGACACGCGGCGTAGCGTCGCCAGCGGAGCACGATCACGCACCGCGAAGGAGGGCCGGCGATGGTCCGTAACATCCTCGGCTCGCTGCTCGCTCTCATCGGAGCGGCCGCCGCCGTCCTCAGTCCTTTCCGTCCCTGGTACGACGGCCGGAAGGGGAGCGACTACCCGGTCGCCGACCTGTTCAACGGTATCTCCGGCAGCGGTTCCAGCGTCTTCTTCTCGCTCGGGCTGCCCTTCTTCTTCGCCGCCCTGCTCACGCTGTTCGCGGTGGTGCTGCGTTCGCGGACGCTCGTGGCGCTGGCCGGTCTTGTCGTGCTCGGCTTCACGGTCCTGTGGATGGTGCGTCAGGGCCAGTCGGCGGACGGTCTCGGCGTCGGCGTCGACGGTTCGGGCCTGGGCACCGGCGTCGCGTTCGCCCTCGGCGGCGGGGTCGTTCTGCTGCTGGCCGCGCTGGTGATGAGCGGTCGCCCGCGCCGCGCCCCGCGGGGGCACCGCGAGCCCCGGTACGACTACGAGCCCCCGTACCAGCCGCAGTACCAGCCTCCCTACGAGCAGCAGTACCAGCCTCAGTACGAACAGCCTCAGTACGAACAGCCTCAGTACCAGCCTCCGTACGAGCCGTCGCAGCCGTACGGGCGGTACGGGTCCCACCGGTACGGGTACGAGCCCGAGCCTCCGCGCTCCTCGCCCCCGGAGGAGTGGTCCCTGCACGACGGCGACACCCAGTCGCTCCCCCGGGTCACCGACGAGCCGTGGAGCCCGAGCTCCACACCGCCGGAGGGACCGCCGCCCGAAGAGCCGCCCGCCGCCCCCCGGCCACGCTGACCGCCACTGACCGCCGCTGACCCGCCGGGCCGTACGCGACGTCCCCGTCGTCCCGCCCCGGGCCCCCGTTATCCCGACCCGCGCCCCGTCGCCGTCCCCTTCACCGCGTCCAGCGCGTACACACAGCGGTCCTTGCTGCACGCGTACACCACGCCCCGCCGCGCCACGGGCGATCCCGTGATCTCGCCGCCCGTCGCCAGCTTCCAGCGCAGCTGGCCGCCGCTCGCGTCGAGCGTGTAGAGGACATGGTCGGCCGAGCCGAAGTGCAGCCGGCCGTCGGCGACGACCGGCGCGCCGATGACCTCGCCGCCCGCCGCGAAGCGCCACTTGGGTGTGCCCGTCACCGCGTCCAGCGTGTACAGCGCGCTGCCACTGCCGACATGGATATTGCCGTCCGCGACCAGCACCGGTTCGATCGACTGCCGGGACTCCGTCGCGATGCGCCAGCGGTCCTTGCCGGTGGTGGCGTCCAGCGCGTAGACCGTGCCGAGGTAGTCGGCCAGATAGACACCGCCGCCGGTCACGGCCGGTCCCGGCGCGAAGGCCGGCGGGGAGAGGAAGACCGCGGGCGCCTCGAAGTGCCAGCGCACATGGCCGCTGACCAGATCGATGGAGAGCACGCGCGTACCGGCCGAGACATACAACTGGCCGTCGGCGGCGGGCCGTACCCGTACCGGCACGCCCCCGCAGGAGGCGGCGTCCCCGATGGGGTACGACCACAGCTCGGCGCCCGTGCGCGCGTCCAGCGCCAGCAGTCTGGCGTCCTTCCACACGTAGACCGTGCCGTCGTGGATCACGGGCCCGGCCTCCGGTGTCTCGAAGTCCGTCTGGGCCCCGGCGGTCTCCCACAGCTTGTCGCCGTTCGACGCCTCCCACGCCTGGACGCCGCCGCCGCGCGTGCCGGTGACGACAGTGCCCCGGTCGACCTTCAGGGAGTACACCCAGGCGTCCGTCTGGAGCCGCCAGCGCTCGGTCCCGTCCGCGCCGTCGAGCGCGTACAGCGTCGGCCCGTCCGAGGCGTGGATCCGGCCTCCGGCGACGGCCATCGCCCATGCCACGTCCCGGGTCTTGAACTGGCGGCGGCCACTGGCCACATCGAGCGCGTGCACCTCGAAGGAGGTGACGTACAGCAGATCGCCGTCGACGACCGGCGTCCCCCAGACGTCGTTGGACATCCGGAACCGCCAGGGCCGCCAGCGGCCGGGAGCGCCGTCGGGGGGCTGGGCCGGCGAGGGCACCGGCGGAGCGGCGGGGGCGGGCGCCGGGGCGGCGGGCGTCTCCGCGCCGTTCAGCCCGGCGGGCGGGCGGATCCAGCCGGTGGCGGGGCCCGCGTCGGCGCCGCCGACGCGCGTGTCCGCGACCCGGGGGCCTGGACCGATCGGCACCGGCGATCCGGGCAGTCTGACCGGGCCGTCCGCGGGCGCGGGTCGGGAGGCGTGCGGCAGGGCGGGCGGCGACATCGCGGCCGACGCCTCGGACCGTCCGGCGTGCTGGTTCTCGTTGCCGCCGCCCTGCCGCGCCCCGTCGGGCCGCCACGCGCCGTCCCAGTCGGGAGCCGCCTGCGCGAACACCGGCGGCTCGTGCGCGGGCCTCGGCGGTACGGGGGCGGCGGCGGGACCGCGCCCTACGGCGGGCGCGGGGCCCCGGCCGCCGGCCCGGCGGCGCTCGATCATCGCGGTGGCGAGATCCGGCAGCCACGCCGAGGCCGTACCGCTGTCGTCGCTGCCCGAGGCGAAGAGATGCGGGGCCAGCTGCGCCTGGAGGTCGGCGGGCGAGGGCCGCTGCGAGGCGTCCATCTTCATGCACGCCTCGATGAGCGGCCTCAGCTCCTGGGGCAGCCCCTCCAGGTCCGGGCCCTCGCGCAGCAGCATGAAGACCGTTTCGACCGGGTTGGCGCCATGGAAGGGGGCGTGCCCGGTGGCGGCGAAGACGAGCGTGGAGCCGAGCGAGAAGATATCGCTGGCGCCCGTCACGCTGCGCGAGTCGCGGGCCTGCTCGGGCGACATGTACGCGGGCGTGCCGACGGCGACGTTGGTCATGGTCAGCCGGGTGTTGGAGACCCCGGAGGCGATACCGAAGTCGATGACCCGGGGCCCGTCCTCCACCACCAGGACATTCGACGGCTTCATGTCGCGGTGCACGAGGTTGGCTCCATGGATCGACTGGAGCGCCTCCGCGATCCCCGCCGCCAGCCAGCGCACCGCCTGGGCCGGCATCGGACCGCACTCATTCACTATTTCTTCCAGCGAGGGGGCGGGTACATACGCCGTCGCCAGCCAGGGCACGGCGGCCCGTGGATCGGCGTCCACGACGGCCGCGGTGTAGAACCCGCTGACGGCGCGGGCGGCCTCCACCTCTCGCGTGAAACGGACCCGGAACAACTGGTCCTCGGCAAGCTCGGTACGTACCGTCTTGATCGCCACCCGGCGGCCGGACGCCGAGCGCGCGAGGTAGACCAGCCCCATGCCGCCGGCTCCGAGCCGCCCGAGCACCTCGAAAGGGCCGATGCGCCTCGGGTCGTGCTGCGTCAGCTGCTCCACTTGCGTGCCACCTCCCCGTACGGGCCACAAAGGTACGGCCCCGTGCCTCCTGATTCTTCCTGTCGGAGGCGGCGGTTGCGAACCCGGGGGCGGATCGGGGTGTCTCATCCCGATCCGGACACTCATGTGCTTTCCGGCTCCGCTTCCCGCTCCGGCTCGGGTCCGGCGCCCCGTTCAGAGCCCGCTGACACCCCCGTTACCGCCCCCGACGCCCCCGCTGACGCCCCTGCCGTCGGCTCCGGCGGGCGCTCCCGCTCACGCGTCGGCTCGGCCAGTACGGCGAAGTATGCGCCCTGGTTGTCCAGCAGCCCCGCCATCCGTCCGTAGTCGATGTCGAACGGGGGTGCGGTGACCCGGCCGCCGAGCCGGACGACCGCCGCCGCCGTCTCGTCGCAGTCGTCGACCGAGAAGTAGCTGAGGAAATGGCCGGGCAGCTCCGCCGGGAACGCGTCCGTTATCACGCTGCGCCCGCCGATCGCGCTGTCCGAACCCGGCTCGGAACCGGCCGGGGACCACTGCCGGAAGTCGACGCCGTCGCCCGGGAGATCCTTCCCCCGGAAGCCGAAGACCGTCTCGTAGAAGGGGTCGACGCTCTCCTTGTCTCTCGTATAGACCTCTGTCCAGCAGAAGGATCCCGGCAGGCCCGTCTTCTCGAAGCCCAGGGCCTCGCTCACCTGCCAGAGCCCGAAGACCGCACCCGCCGGATCCGCGGCCAGCGCCATCACACCGAACCGTCCGACGGCCAGCGGCTCCCGCACCATCTGGCCGCCCATCTCCCTGATCCGCTCGCTGAGCGCGTCGGCGTCCGCGGTGGCGAAATAGACGGTCCATACGGTCGGCATCCGGCCGTCCCGCTTGGCGATGAGGCCCGCGACCCGCTTCCCGCCACTGAACGCCACCGTGTAGTGCCCGTCGTCCATGCCCCTGGCCCGGCCGAAGGTCCAGTCGAAGAGCTCCCCGTAGAAACGCTTGCCCGCTTCCAGGTCGGGGAGTGACACATCCACCCAGCACGGTGTGCCTTCCGCGAATGCGTCCATGTCCCGGACTCCTTCCGTATGGACAAATAGAACAGTTGCTTAATTATCGCAGCGTGAACCCGCCGCCACCCCGAGTTATCCACCGAAGTTATCCACAGGCTGTTGATAACACTATTCAAGCCCGCACCCGCGCCGTCCGCCTCCCGGATCCACCCGCGAGCCCCCGCCGACGCCCGTGGCCGAGCCCCCGCCGACGCCCTTCGCGAGCCCCGCCCACGTCCGCGCCGAGCGCCGCCCACATCCGTACCGAGCCCCGCCCACGTCCGTACCGAGCCCCGCGCCGCCCCCTGCGCCCGATGGCCGGTTCCCCATTTGCAGTCGGCCAAATCGCGCTCGGATCACCCCTCGGTAAGCTGACGGCATGACAGGACAAGTGCGCACCGTCGACGGCCGCGTGGCTGGTCGACGCGGGCAGGCGACGCGGCAGAAGCTGCTCGACTGCCTCGGCGAGATGCTCAGCTCCTCGCCGTACCGGGACGTCAAAGTCATCGACGTCGCCCGCAAGGCGGGCACGTCACCCGCGACCTTCTACCAGTATTTCCCGGACGTCGAGGGCGCTGTCCTTGAGATCGCCGAGGAAATGGCCAAGGAGGGCGCCGGGTTGACCGAGCTGGTCTCCGGCCGCTCCTGGGCCGGCAAGGCCGGCTGGCAGACGTCCGAGGAACTCGTCGACGGCTTCCTCGACTTCTGGCGCAAACACGACGCCATCCTCCGGGTGGTCGATCTCGGTGCGGCGGAGGGCGACAAGCGGTTCAACAAGATCCGTATGAAGATCCTGAACTCCGTGACCGGTTCCCTCACGGATTCCGTGAAGGAGCTTCAGTCCAAGGGCAGGGTCGACAAGGACATCAGCCCGGCGGCGCTGGCGGGCTCGCTGGTCGTGCTGCTCGCCTCGGTGGCCTCGCACCAGAAGGGCTTCCAGAGCTGGGGCGTGAAGCAGGCCGAACTTCGGCCGACGCTCGCCCAGTTGGTCCATCTGGGCATCACCGGCAAGAAGCCCGCGAAGTAGCCCGCCCTCCCGCGTCAACAGCGGTAATTGCTCATAGCGGTAGTTGGTAGCAGCGGTACGTGGTAACACCGGTAACCCGACTGACGTAACCCGCCGAAGCGGGCCGGCGGCCACGGTACCCAGGTACGACGTGCGCCCTCCCCCGTTCTGTCACGCCGGCGGCAGCAGCCGTTCCACCGGCGCTCCGATCAGCGCACCGGCCTCCTCCGCCGGGCAGACCGACGTCCAGATGGTTCCGGACACCGTACGGAACGCGGCGACGCGCCCCGCCCGCCACCTCACGGACCATCTCCACGCCCCGCTCACGGTCGGCCGGCCCAGGTTCTGCCGCATGAAGCGTCGCCGCCTCTCGCGAACCGCCCCCTCTCGCGAACCACTCCGGCTCTCGAACCACTCCGAGTCGAACCACTCCAAGCGGAGTGATACGGACGGGATGAACGGACGAGGTTGAATGGCCCGCATGGACGACGACCGGCGGCAAGAGACCTTCCGCGCCCTGCTGCGCGCGCAGCCCGTCTGGGACACCGAACTGCCCGGGTTCGATCCGGCGGACGCGCCCGACGAGCCGCTGCCGCTGTTCCACCGCTGGTTCGCCGAGGCGGTGGCGGCCGGCCAGCCGGAACCGCACACGATGACGCTCGCGACCGTCGACGAACAGGGCCGGCCCGACGTACGGACCCTGATGCTGCACGACGCGGACGCACGCGGCTGGCACTTCGCCTCGCACGCGACCAGCCGCAAGGGCCGCCAGCTGGCCGCGCGACCCGAGGCCGCGCTCGGCTTCTACTGGGCGGCGCAGGGACGTGCCGTACGCCTGCGGGGCTGGGTCCGTACGGCCGGCGCCGAGGAGAGCGGCGCGGATCTCCGGGTCCGCTCGACGGGAGCGCTGGCCTCCGCGCTGGTCGGGCGGCAGAGCGATGTCCTCGGTTCGGCAGAGGAGTTGGCGGAGGCGAGCGCGGCGGCGTGGGAGCGGGCACAGCGGGAGCCGGACGCCGAGGCGCCGTCCTGGACCGCGTACACGCTCGTACCGGACGAGGCCGAGTTCTTCCAGGGCGACCCGCGCAGACAGCATGTGCGGCTGCGCTACCGGCGCGAAGGGAGCTTGTGGGTAAGGGAGTTGCTCTGGCCGTGAGCTTCGGGCCGACGGCCGGGGGTTGTGATCGATTCGCAACCCTTTTCCCGTCTTGACCGAGACCCAACAAGTGATGTTCCGGTTACGCTCAGCTCTCATGCCCGACGATTCCGACCGTGCCAACAGCCTTCCCGTGTACGTCATCGGCGCGGGGCCCGGTGGGCTCGCCGTCGCCGCCGCACTGCGCGAACAGGGCGTACAGGCCGTCGTACTGGAGAAGTCCGATGCGGTCGGGGCCTCCTGGCGCGGCCACTACGACAGGCTGCGGCTGCACACCACACGCCGGATGTCGGCCCTGCCGGGCCTGCGGATCCCGCGTTCCTTCGGGCGCTGGGTGCCCCGCGCGCACCTGGTGCGCTATCTGGAGAAGTACGCGGAGTACCACGGCCTGGACGTCGTCACCCGGGTGGAGGTCACCCGGATCGAACGCTCCCCCGACGGAACCGGCTGGCTGCTGCGGGCGACCGGCGGCCGGGAGCTGACCGGCCGCGCCGTCGTCGTGGCCACCGGCCACAACCACACGCCGAGGCTGCCGTCCTGGCCCGGCCGTGAGTCGTACGGCGGCGAGCTGCTGCACGCGGGCGAGTACCGCAACCCCCGGCCGTACGAGGGCAAGGACGTCCTGGTCGTGGGAGCGGGCAACACGGGCGCGGAGATCGCCGTGGACCTCGTCGAGGGCGGCGCGGCGCGGGTGCGCCTCGCGATCCGTACCGTCCCGCACATCGTGCGCCGCTCCACGCTGGGCTGGCCGGCGCAGGCGAACGCCGTGCTGGTCCGCCGGCTGCCGGTCCGTCTGGTCGACCGCGCGGCCGGGATGCTGGCCCGGATCTCGGTGCCCGACCTGTCGGCGAAGGGTCTGCCGCGCCCGGAGACGGGCCTGTACTCACGGGTCCGCGAGGGCGCGATCCCGGTGCAGGACGTGGGTCTGGTCAAGGCGGTGCGCAGGGGCCGGATCGAACCGGTGGCGGCGGTCGAGTCCTTCGAGACCGACAAGGTCGTGCTGGCGGACGGCTCCCGGATCGCCCCCGACGTGGTCATCGCGGCGACCGGCTACCGCCGGGCCCTGGAAGACCTGCTGGGGCATCTGGACGTACTGGACGAGCGGGGACGGCCGGTGACCCACGGCGGCCGTACCCCGAAGCAGGCGCCGGGCCTCTACTTCACGGGCTTCACCAACCCGATCAGCGGGAACCTCCGCGAGATGGCGATGGACGCGCGCAAGATAGCGAAGGCCCTGGCCTGACGGTCCGCGTCTGCTCACGAGGGCCCGGCGACTTCTCATGCCGGGCTCCGAAACCCGGCCCTCAATCCACCGCCGCCACGACCGGCCTGCGCCTGATCACCAGCGCCATCAGCGCCGCCGACGCGCACAGCGCCCCCGACGCGTACCAGACCACGTCGTACGAGCCGAAGACGTCCCGCGCCAGACCGCCCGCGAAGGCGACCACCGCCGCGCCGACCTGGTGCGAGGCGAGGACCCAGCCGAAGACGATCGCGCTGTCCTCGCCGTAGTGCTCGCGGCACAGGGCGATCGTCGGCGGGACGGTGGCGACCCAGTCCAGGCCGTAGAAGACGATGAAGAAGAACATCGGCGGATGGACCGAAGGCGCCAGCAGCATGGGCAGGAAGAGCAGCGAGACACCGCGCAGCGCGTAGTAGACCGCCAGCAGCCTGCGGGCCTCGAAGCGGTCGGTGAACCAGCCGGAGGCGATCGTGCCGACCACATCGAAGAAACCGATCACCGCGAGCAGCGAGGCGGCGGCCGTGATCGGCATGCCGTGGTCATGCGCGGCCGGTACGAAGTGGGTCTTGACCAGCCCGTTCGTCGAGGCGCCACAGATGGCGAAGGTCCCGGCCAGCAGCCAGAACGGTCCGGTACGCGCCGCCGAGAACAGCACCGAGAGAGCGCGCCGCGCGGCGCCCGTCACCGGCGCGGGCTTGGCTACGAACGTCTCGGCGCCGTACGCGGGCAGGCCGACATCCGCCGGATGGTCCCGCAGCAGCAGCCAGACGAACGGGACCACCGCGAGGGCGGCCAGCGCGACCGTGACGGCGGCCGGGCGCCAGCCGTGGTGCTCCACCAGCCAGGAGAGCAGCGGCAGGAACACCAGCTGCCCCGAGGCGCCCGCCGCGGTGAGGATGCCGGTGACCAGACCGCGTCGCGCCACGAACCAGCGGTTGGTCACCGTCGCGGCGAAGGCGAGCGCCATCGAACCGCTGCCGAGACCGACCAGCACGCCCCAGTACAGCACCAGTTGCCAGGCCGCGGTCATCCATACGGTCAGTACGGAACCGACCGAGATGATGGTGAGCGCGACGGCGACGACCCGGCGGATACCGAAGCGGTCCATCAGCGCCGCGGCGAACGGCGCGGTCAGTCCGTACAGCGCGAGATTGACCGAGACGGCGAAGCCGATCGTGCCGCGCGACCACGCGAACTCCGTGTGCAGCGGCTCGATCAGCAGACCGGGAAGCGAGGCGAACGCCGCCGCGCCGATGATCGTCACGAACGTGACGACGGCGACGAACCACGCCCGGTGGATGCGCCCCGGCGCGCGGGGCGCGGGGGGCGCGGAAGACACGGACGGGTCGGGCGGCGTAGCGCCCTTCGCGGAGAGGTCGGTTGTCTGGGTCACGTCAGCAGCATCGAGGGGACGTCACACTCCCGACGAGTGGCCCGACAGCCAGCATTCGCTGGGATCGGGCCACCCCCGCCCCTAGCGCCGAGCGCACCGCCCGCAGCCGACCGCACCGCCCGCAGCCGAGCGCCTCCCTCGGGCGAGCGCACCGCCCCCTCACTCCACGCGCTTCAGGCCCCGGATCGCCGGTATGGCCAGCAGCACCGCGCACACCCCCACATTGATCACCGCCCCGGCCACCAGCACTTCCCGCACCCCCACCGTCTCCGCGACCGGCCCGGCCAGTGCCCGCCCCACCGCCAGCATGATCAGTGAACCCGCCACGTCGTACGCGTGCAGCCGGTTGAGCGCCTCGGCGGGGATCTGCGTCTGGACCGTCGTCGACCACATCACCAGCCAGAACGCCAGCGACACACCCCCGGCGAAGAAGCCCGCGGCCAGCACGATCACCGGCACGTCGTACGCGAGGACCAGTACGTTCGCGGTCACCGCGAACAGCGAGAGCGCGCCCGCGAACAGGGGTCTGACCGGCCGCAGTCGCATCGCCAGCAGCCCGCCCACCACGTTGCCCGCGCCTTGGACCGTCATCATCAGCCCGAACATCGCCGAGGAGTGCCGTTCGGTGACGACGACCGCCTCCAGCGGTGTGATCGGGCCGAGCACCGTAACGCCGTACACCGACCAGACGGCGATGACGCCCCACAGCCAGGACCTGGCCCGGAACTCGCGCCAGCCGCCCATGAGTTCCGCGAGCATCGACTCACCGGTCACCACCGGCGCGACCGACTCCATCCGGATCAGGAAGAGACAGATTCCGCTGATCCCGAAGGTGGCCGCGTTGACCCCGAAGATCAGTCCGGGCCCGCCGAAGCCGGCCAGCGCACCCGCGATCGCGGGCCCCGCCATCGCGGTCAGCGCCTCCGCGACCCGCAGCACCGCGTTGCCCCGCTGTACATCGGGCGCGAGCCGCGGGAGCATGCTGGCGACCCCCGGCTGGAAGATCGCGGCGCCCAGGCCGTTGAGCGCGCTGAGCGCGTAGACGAGCCAGAGCACGGGCGCGCCGGAGGTGAAGGCGACGGCCAGCACCGCCGTGCCCACCAGCCGTACGCCGTCCGCCAGCACCATCATCCGGCGCGGGGTGAACCGGTCGGCCAGCACTCCGCCGACGAGCACGAACCCGGCGAAGCACGCCATCCAGGCGCCGAGCGCGAAGCTGACGGACGACGCGCCGTACCCGGCGTCGAGCAGACCCGCGGCGAGGGCGACGGGCACCATGCCGTCCCCGAAGCGCGCGACGGTACGGGCGAGGAAGAAGAGCCGGAAGTTACGGTTCCAGAGGGTACGGGCGGCCTCTTCCGGAGCTGTGCCGGCCGGGGCTTCGTGCGGATGTGCGGTCGGTTCGGGAATGCCCGGAGCCACCGTGCGCTTTTCTGTCACAGATGCGACTCATATCAAGTAATGGTCTGGACAACCAGAGTCCATCCGAGGAACGGACCGCGAAGACCGGAGGAGAGGGGAGCCACACCATGCCGGACCGCCGCCCGCACCGGGTCGTCGTCCTCGCCCTCGACGGAGTGATCCCGTTCGAACTGGGCATCCCCCAGCGGATCTTCGGGCCCGCGCGCGACTCCTCCCGCGAGCCGCTGTACGAGATCGTGACCTGCTCGGTCCGGGAACCGGGGCCGGTACGGACCGACGCCGACTTCTCGATCCTCGTCGAGAACGGCCCCGAGACGCTCGCCACCGCCGACACCGTCGTCATCCCGGCGTCCTACGAACTGGGTCCGGTCTTCGCCGAGGGCAGGCTCACCGACGAACTCCGCGCCGCGTTCGCGCGGCTGCGGCCCGGCACCCGTTTGGTCTCGATCTGCACCGGCAGTTATGTGCTGGCCGCCGCCGGGTTCCTGGACGACCGCCCCGCCACCACCCACTGGTCCTCCGCCGCCCACTTCCAGCGGCTGTTCCCGGGGGTCAAGGTGGACGCGGACGTCCTGTTCATCGACGACGGCGACGTACTGACCTCCGCCGGAGTCGCCGCCGGGATCGACCTGTGCCTGCATATCGTCCGGCGCGATCACGGCACGGCGGTCGCCAATGATGTCGCGCGGCGTACGGTCGTCCCGCCGTACCGGGACGGCGGCCAGGCGCAGTACATCCAACGCCCGGTCCCCGAACCGCAGCTGGCGACCACCGCGACCGCGCGCGACTGGGCCCTCGCGCGCCTCCACGAACCGATCCAGCTGCGCGACATGGCGGAGCAGGAGTCGATGTCCGTACGGACGTTCACGCGCCGCTTCCGCGAGGAGGCCGGGATCAGCCCCGGGCAGTGGCTGGTGCTGCAACGGGTCGAACGGGCCAGACACCTGCTGGAGTCGACGGATCTGTCGGTCGATCAGGTGGCGCGGGACGCCGGGTTCGGCACGGCGCAGTCGATGCGCCAGCATCTCCAGTCGGCGCTGGGCGTTCCGCCGACGGTCTACCGGCGTACGTTCCGCGCGGGAGCCGGATCGGGCCGGTAGCCGGTAGCCGGTGGTGCATGTCCACGCGGCCGACCGGCTGAGGCGCTCCCGGGAGCCGGACGACAGGCGCGCACGCGCCGCGTCGTCGTCCGCCGTCCGGCTCCCCCCGGCTCAAGAGCCCCGAGAACCGGCGCCGGGCCACGAACCGCACTCGCCGAGGACACAACCCACGCCCCCTACGTCCTGTCCGGCTACGTCCTGTCGGACAGGGCAGGACCTCGGCGCGCCCTCGGCGTCCCCTCGCGGCGGATCGCTCAACCCAGCGCGATCACGCCGGAGTGCCCCGTCAACGGTGATTCGGGGGATCGACGCATCACGCCGGCCGCGGGACAGCGCATGGGGGCTCATAGGCGGCGGGGGCATATGCTTCCGGCGCTACCCCCGGCGCGCTTCTGTCGACCTCGCACCAGATGCGCTTGCCCGCGCCCTCCGGCTGCCAGCCCCACCGGTCCGCCAGCCCATCGACCAGTTCCAGGCCACGGCCGTTGGTGTCCTCGCCGTCCGCGTGGCGCGGACGCGGCGGGCAGGCGCTGGTATCGGCGACCTCCACCCGTACCGTCCCGGCCTCGGCCGCGCCCGAGCCGAAGAGCATCCGCAGCACGGCCGGACAGCCGGTGTGCACCACGGCGTTGGTGACCAACTCCGAGATGAGCAAAATCAGCGTCTCGGCGACCGGCTCATCGTCCTCTATGCCGGAACCGGCCAGCCTGGAACGGGCCCATCTGCGGGCCCGCCCCACCTCCGCGGGATCCGGCCCGACCTCCAACTGAACCTGAAGCACCTGCACCGCTCACACCATCCGAACCGGCGGACACATCGCCTCGCGCCTCGACAAGGTCCTCAACAGAGTCACAAGAGTCTCAAGAGTCACGGAACGTGATTTCCTTGCGAGACAGCATGGTTGACGTACAGTCACCGCAACAAGCGCTTCGGGCATATTCCAGCGCGAAGGAGTACGCGTAGTGCATACTGTGCGACGCGCGCCGCGGGGAGTCGAACACGGGCGCGCACGGCGCCTCCGCACCGCGCGAGCGGCGCACATTCGCGACCCCGGAGCCGCCGTACCGGCAGCACCGCGACCGTCGCGCCTCGCAACCTCTCGCACGCCACGGAGCGTACCGGAGGCCGGACACGACTCCGGCCTGTCACGGCCCGCAGTCAGGACACAACCCGGTATCGGCCTCGGGCGTCGCACTCCGGCCACGGACGGTGACGCATCAGAGCGCTGAGGCCAGAGTTCTCCCCTTCCGCGGGAAGGGAGTTACCGCCCCCAGGGCACCACCAGGGCACCACCGGGCGCCGCGTCCGGGCACCCGGCGTCGTACACGGGGCACCCGGCGTCGTACACGGGGCACCCGGCGCCGTATAGCGGTACCAGGCGCCATACATGGGTCCGCACCCGGGCCGGCGCACCGGCCCGGGACGCTCCTCAGGGCTCCGGCGTCACGTAGTACGCCGCGAAGCCGGACAGGATCTCTCCCTCGTGGATCCTGCCGTCGTGGTCCACGTCCAGCTCCGCCGCCACCCGCGTCGCCGCCTCCGGCTCGACACCGAGCACCCGCAGCGCGCGCTCGGCCGACGCGGGCGTCACGCCGCCGCCGTCCTCGTCGGCGACGGCGATCGCGGCGCGCAGGAACGGGCGGGCGATCTCCGCGAACCGCTGCGGGTTGTCCCGCAGCCGCTTCACCGCGCCGGTGACGAACTCCTGCCTGCTGACCCGCTGGTCGCCGTCCACGTCCGCGATCCCGGCCATGCCCTGCCAGAAGGCCTCGGCCCCGCTGTAGAGCGCCTGTCCCTTGTCGGAGCGTGCCGTCGTACCGAACTCGGCGAGCAGCGCCGCCGCCGCTCCGCTGAAGTCTTCGCGGTCGATGTACCCGCTGCCGTCCTGGTCGAAGGCTGCGAACCGGGAGGCGATCTTGGCCTCGTACTCTGCGCTGTCCATCCCCGGAGCGTACGACGGCCGGGGGCCGCGATGTGTCCCGTTACGCGCGGAGCGGCTATGCGGAAAGCGGCTGGACCGCGTCGTCGACGGCCGCGGGCACATCCGGATAGACCTCGAAGAGGCGGCGTACGCCCAGGGCCGCCAGAACCCGGTTGACGTGCGAACCCGCCTCGGCGCCACGGGCCGGCAGGATGAGATGGAGCCTGCCGCGGCAGGAGTGGAGCAGCCTGCGTGAGGCGATCAGTACACCGACCCCGCTGGAATCGCAGAAGAACACCTGAGAGAGGTCGAGCACCAGCGCGTGGCGCCCGGCGGCGACCGCGTCGTGGACCAGCCGGCGGACCTCGGGCGAGGTCATGAGATCCAGTTCACCGGTGATGTGCAGCACGGTCCACTGGCCATGCTCGGACTCCTCCATCGTGAGCGTCACACGCCTGGACCTTTCCTCGGGTACCTGGGCCGATCCGGAAGAGGCTGATCCGGAAGCTGTCCTTCCTCAACCCGCCACTGCCCCGCCGCGTTCCCGCGAAACGTTGCGCCCCTCACTTCGCCGCCCACCGCCGGACCCGCAGGAGCGCCTCGGGGGCGCACTTGGGCAAAGGGGAGTGCGTTGTCGGCGCCGCCCACTACATTCGAAGGAACGGTGGCCAATGGTGGCCGTCGGCGGGCTTCGACATGATGGTGGACAGGGGCACGGGAACGGACAGAGGCACAGGCAGGCGCACAGAGGAACAGGGCTGGGGGTCGCATGGCGAAGGACACACCGCCCCGCTGGGACCGCAGGATGCACCAGCGGCTGTCGCGGGGCGAGGCGGCGGCTCTCGGGGAGTTGTACGACCGGTACGCGTCGCTGGTGCACGGCCTGGCTCACCGGGTTCTCGACGACAACGACGCGGCCGACCGGGTCACCCGTGAGGTTTTCGGTCATGTCTGGGAGAACCCGGACACGTACGACCCCAAACAGGGCTCCATACGCTCCTGGGTGGCGAAAGTCACACAGCGGCTGGCCGTGCAGCGTCTCCGGCGTACGGAAGCGGAGGCGTACGAGGCGCGCGGCGACGGTTCCGCGGAGGAGCTGGAGCAGAAGATAAGCCGGGTCTCGGTGGCCGCGCGCGCGGACTACATAGTCAGGTCGATGCCGACGCCCCTGCGGGACGCGCTGGAGCTGGCGTACTTCCAGCGCAGGGACTACCGCCAGACAGCGGCGGACCTCGGTGTCACGGAGGACGAGGCGCGGCGCCGGCTGCGGCTCGGGCTGCAACTGCTCTCCACGGCCAACACCCAAGCACGGAGCGGCTCGTCGCCGCCGGGAAACGGACGTGCCTTGTGACCGGCCCTCTGGACGGCGGCGCCCATGACGGCCGCGATCCGGACGAGCCGGCGGCTTTCCTCCGGATCCCGGGTCCGAGGACGGCGCCGGACGACGTGACGACACAGGAGCGACCGCGGGCACCGGAGCAGCGTGAGGCACTACCGGAGCAGCGTGAGGCACCACGGGAGGCGCGTGAGGCACCACCGGAGCCGCGGCAGGCACCGGAGCCCCGGCAGGCGCCCGAGCCCCGGCAGGCACCCGAGGGGCGTGAAACGCCGCCCGCCGCCGAGCCGTTGTCGCACAAGGTGCTCATGTCGCTGCTCGGAGCGTGGGCGCTGAGCGCCTGCTCCGCCGAGGAGACCGCGCTCGTCGAAGCGCACCTCACCGAGTGCGCCCCCTGCGCGGACGAGGCGCTCCGGCTGCGCGACGCCGTAGGACTGCTGCACGCCGACGGGAACCTGGACCTCGACCCGCTGCTGCGCTCCCGCGTGCTGGAGAACGCTCTCGGCCGCCGCCCCGCCCGTGTCCCGGTGCCCGGCTGGGCCGCTCCGTACGATGCCGAGACCGCGCGGCTCGACGCGCTCCTGCGGGACATCGGCGACGCGGAGTGGCACGCGCCCGTACGGCTCAAGTGGTTCGAGGACGAGGGCGCCGTCTCCCGCCGGACGACCGTCGCCGGGGTCATCGGTCATCTGATGACCGTCGACGGCCTCGTCGCCACCGCCCTCGGGCTGGACGACCCGCTCGGCTCCGACGCCCCTGTCCACCCGAGCACGCGTACGGAGAGCTTCTGGCGTGCCGCGAAGCCCCCGCCGACCCGCACCATTCACGAGCCCTGGCGCGAGCAGAGCCACACCCTCATCAGAACGGTGTCCTTCGCGGGCCGTGGGGTCGCCGAACTCTCCGTGTCGTACGGGTTCTTCGCCCTGCCCCTGCGCGACGCGCTGCTCGACCGCGCCTTCGAGTGCTGGGTGCACGGCGCGGACATCGCGGAGGCGGTGGACTACCCGTACAAGCCGCCCAGCGGCGGCCATCTGCACGAGATGATCGATCTGGCGACCCGGCTGCTCCCCGCCGCCCTCGCCATCCGCCGCCGGAGCGGTCTCGCGGCACCGGCCCGGGAGCTGGTGACGGCGGGCTCGCCCGGCCGGTCGCTGCATCTGGAGATCGAGGGCGTGGGCGGCGGTGACTGGTTCATCGCGCTGGACTCACCGGCGGCGGTCGGCTCCCGCGAGCGTTCCGTGGCGCAAGTCGCGCTGGACGGCGTCGAGTTCTGCCAGCTGGTGGCCGGACGGGTCTCGCCGGAGGACGCGGCGGCGGGTCAGGAGGGTGACCGTGAGGCGATCAGGGATGTGCTGTTCGCGGCGGCCACGATGAGCCGTCTCTGAGCTGTCTCCGAACCGTCTCCGACAAGCCGCCCGGCCGGGGACCGTCAGCCGGGGACCGTCGGTCGGGGCCGGTCAGCCGAAGACGACGGTGCGGTGCCCGTTGAGCAGGATCCGGTGCTCCGCGTGCCACTTCACCGCGCGTGCCAGCGCCTGACACTCCACGTCCCGGCCGATCGCGACCAGCTGCGCGGGCGTGACCTGGTGGCCGACCCGCTCGACCTCCTGCTCGATGATCGGGCCCTCGTCGAGATCGGCGGTCACATAGTGCGCCGTCGCGCCGATCAGCTTCACGCCGCGCGCGTGCGCCTGGTGGTACGGCTTGGCGCCCTTGAAACTCGGCAGGAAGGAGTGGTGGATATTGATGATCCGGCCGTTCAGCTGCTTGCACAGATCGTCCGAGATGACCTGCATATAGCGGGCGAGCACCACCAGCTCCACCCGCTCCGCGCGGACCAGCTCCAGCAGTTCGGCCTCGGCCGCCGCCTTGGTGTCCCTGGTCACCGGGATGTGGTGGAACGGGATGTCGTACGAGGCGGCCAGATCGGCGAGGTCCGTGTGGTTCGAGACGACCGCGACGATGTCCACGGGCAGCGCACCGGTACCGGCCCGGAAGAGCAGATCGTTCAGGCAGTGGCCGAACCTGCTGACCATGAGAATGATCCGCATCCGCTCGTCCGCGCGATGGATCGCCCACTCCATCCGGAACGAGTCACCGATGGCGGCGAAGCTCGCCCGCAGCTTCTCCACGGTCACCGGGGCGTCCGCCGAGAAGTGCACGCGCATGAAGAAGAGACCCGTGTCGTGGTCCCCGAACTGCTGGCTGTCCTCGATGTTGCAGCCGGTCATGAAGAGATAGCTCGACACGGCGTGCACGATGCCCTGCTTGTCCGGGCAGGACAGCGTCAGGACGTACTGATCGGCCGGGGCGGCCGGGGCGGCCGACGGGGCGGCGGGTGGCGGCGTGGCGGAGGTCATGACCCCAGAGGATCCCACATCTGTCCCGCGCGCCCCGGAATCGCCCAGTACATGGACATTGCGTCGATGACGCCGGGTGACGCCCTATGACCTCGCGGCGATCCCACGTCGGCCTCGGGGCGTCCTCGCGACGGTCTCACCGTGCCGTCAGGCGGACCGCGTCATGATCCGCAGCACATCCAGCGAGGTCGGCAACACATCCGGGTCGTCCCCGTCGCTCGTCGCCAGCCGTAGGTGCGCCTCGCGGGCCGCCCGTACCGCCTCCGGCCAGCCATGGTGCTCCAGATAGGCGGAGACGGGCGCGTCCGCTCCGACCTGGTGCATGATGCGCAGCACCCGGAGCACGGCGAGATCGACCAGGGCGGCCTCGCCCGAGTCGCGGAAGATCGTGCCGACGTATTTCTCGGCGGACCAGTTGTCCAGCCAGGTGTCCTCGACGAGACGGTAGACGGCGTCGGTGACGTCGCCGTACCCCTCCAGGCCGGCCAGCCAGTACTCCTGGTGGAAGACGGGATCGGAAAGCATGTGCAGCGCCGAGCGCACATTGCTGCGCCAGCGCCACCACGGCATGTCATTGAGCGGCATGCCGCCCATGGTGGGGGAGCGACGGGCACGACGGGAAGAGTTCTCGGAACCTTGCTGCACAGTCCACGACTTTACGTTCCGTGGCGGGGCGTCCAGCCGGGCCCCCGTAATTCACCTCCAGGTCACCGATCGTTGATCCTTGCTCACTCGGGTGTTACTCGGAGGGCGGAAGTCTGCAGGACTATGACCGGTTGGCGACGCTCCCCCTCCCCCCGCCCCTTCCAGTCCGGCGCGAAACGCGCCCTCTGTATGACGGCGGCCGGGGCCTCGCTTCTTTCTCTTCTGACCGGCTGCGGCATTCTCCCCGGCGGCCCGGGGGGCTCCAGGGAGCCCGTCACGGTCATGACCTGGGCGCCGGTCGGCACCAATGCCACCAATCTGCCCGGTATGCCCGCCATGGCCAAGGCGTACGCCCGCTGGGTCAACGCGTCCGGCGGCATCGACGGCCACGAGCTGCGCGTCCTGACCTGCAACGAACGCAACGACACGGCGGGCGCCGCCGAGTGCGCGCGCCGCGCGGTGAAGGAGAAAGCCGTCGCCGTCGTCGGCTCGTACAGCCAGCACGGCCGCGAGTTCATGGCACCGCTGGAGGCCGCGTCGATCCCGTACCTCGGCGGATACGGCGTCACGGAGGAGGAGTTCACCAGCTTCCTCTCCTACCCCGTCAACGGCGGCCAGGCCACGCTCCTCGCGGGCAACGGCCTCCAACTGGCCCGCAACTGCGACAAGACCGCACTGGTACGGCCCGACACGATCACCGGCGACGATCTGCCCGAGCTGCTCAACTCCGGCCTGTCCAAGGGCGGCCGCGGCCCGGCCACCGACATCCGCGCGGCGGAGGACGCCACCGACTACACCAATCCGTCCGGCCGCGCCCGCGAGAGCGCCGAGGACGACGGCTGTGTCACCGCGGTCCTCGGCGACCGCACCGAGACCTTCTTCGACTCCTACCGCCGCCTCCCCGAGGACGGCCGCGACATCCGCGTCTCCTCGGTCCTCGGCAGCGTCGGCCAGCCGCTGATCAACCGCACGGGCGGCAAGGACGGCCCCTTCGAGGGCGCGTACCTCACCGGCTGGTACCCGGTGGCGAGCGACCCGGCGTGGAAGCCGATGCTCGACGTGATCGACAAGTACGCCTTCGGCGACAACGACATCGACCCGACCGACCCGGGCGCCCAGACCACCTGGATCGCGTACACCGCCCTCAAGGCGGTCATCGAGACGATCAACAGCGAAACAGTCACCTCGGGCAAGATCGCGGACACACTGGACCGCGGCCTGCGCGTCGACACGGGCGGCCTGACCCCGCCGCTGCGCTGGCGCTACGAGGACATGCTGGGCACACCGGGCTTCCCGCGGATCGTGAACGGGAACGTGACGTTCCAAGTGGTGCGCGACGGAAGGCTGGTGGCGGAGAAGAAGGGCTTCGTGAACGTGGGCCAGACCCTGGGCGGCACGCACTAGCCACACCCGGCCGGGGGCGCGCCTCGCTCCCCGACAGCCTCACCGAACTGCCCGAGCAGATCGCCGAGCTCACGCGCAAGAGTGCTGACCGTCGTCGACCAGCCGTACAACCGGTGCCGCGCGACCGGCCGCCTTCTGACATGGCCGACGATGCGCCGTAGATCGTGCGATCCCGGAACCGGGACCGGTTCCGGAACCGGCCCCCGGCGGCACCGCGCCCCGTCTCAGGGGCGCGCGGCGCGCGGGGGCTACAGCTGTGTCGGGGCATGCTCCGTCAGGCCGTACTTCGTCGCGATGCTGTTCCACAGGCCCGACGCCTTCTGCTTCGCCGCCGTGGCCTCGCCGCTCGCCTTGTTTGCCTTGGCCGCCTGCGAGGTCGTGCGCGCGCGGCCGTCCTTGCAGCCCTTCTTGCCCTTGGCCTGCTTGGCCCACTGCGCGTAGGAGTCGTCCGCCGAGGCGGAGGCCTGCCAGGCGTCGGTGAGGGAGGACGTCAGCTCGGTGTGGTTCGGCAGTTTGTCGAGTGTCAGCGCCTCCAGCTCGGTCACCAGACCCCGGCGCTGCTCGGCCGCCCCGTGGAGGTCGGTGGCCGCCTGGTCCAGGTTGTCGCAGGACTTGATGTCCTCGACCGCGCTGATGACCGTCGAGCGGCTGCTGTTGCTGTCCGCGAGAAGCTTGTCGAGCGCCTCGGCCTGTTGCTTCACCGGGTCCGGGGCGGTCTGGGTGGAGGGTTCGGCGCTGGCCGAACCCTCCGACGCCACCGTCTTGCTGTCGTCCTGGGGCGAGTCGCCGCCGCTGCTCATCAGCGCGCCCGCGCCCAGGCCGAGGACCGCGCAGCCGACGACCACGGCCGCGATCAAAGGCGCGCGGGACGACTTGCGGCGCCCCGTGCCACGCCCGCCGTTCACCGGTCCCTGCCGCACCGGCGGCTGCTGGTACGCGGCGGGCTGCTGACCGTACGGCCCGCGCTGCTGGGGCTGCTGGGGCTGCTGCGGCGGCTGCGGCCCCCGGCCCGCGTCGAACTGGGGCATCTGCTGCGTCGACTCCGCGCCCTGTCCCCCGCCCGGCTCGTCCGTACGGAAGAGGTTGTCGAACTCCGCGGGCGGCTGACGGTCGCCCGGGGCGCCGGGTCGGATGCCGTACGGGGCTCCGGGGGGCGCTGCCGGGACATTCTGCGGGGGGACGGGCGCGATGTACTGCGTGGCGTCCGCGTCCGAGCCCTGCGGAGGCGGCGCGGTGGACGGCAGGTATTGCGTGGCCTCCGCGGAGCTCTCCGGCGGCAGCATTCCGGGGCCCGGCGGGATCGGGGCGATGAACTGCGTCGCGTCCGAGTCCCCCATCGCGGGCACCGGCGGCAGATACTGCGTCGCGTCCGCGCTTCCCGGCGCCTGTGCCTCCGCGGGCAGCGGCAGGGGCTGCGCGTGGCGCTGCGTCGGAGGCAGGGGCTGCGGCAAGGGCTGCGACTGCGCCGGCGGGAGCTGCTGCCCCTGCGGATACTGCTGGTACGGCGCGTACGGCTGCCCCGCGGCCGGCTGCCCCTGGACCTGGTGTCCCTGGAGCGGCTGTCCCTGGGCCGGCGGGAGCGGGGCGCCGTACGGCTGGCCGCCCTGCTGCGGCTCGTACGACTGCCCGTAGGTCTGATCGTAGGTCTGTCCGTACGACTGCGGTACGTCCTGCGCCTGCGGGGCCGACGGCGCGCCGCCGCCGTACCCGGGCTGCTCCTGGAGGCCGTCCTGCGGGCCCCAGGGCTGCCCCCACGGCTGCCCGCCGGTCGGCACGGCCCGGTCCTGGTCCGCGGCCGTGCCGGGAATCCAGGGCCCGCTGCCGTCGCTGGGCAGCACCACGCCTTCGTGCGCGGGGCGAGCGGCGGGGTGCTGCGGCTCATCCCCTTGTCCGCTGTGCGTCACCGGGACTCCTACGTGTGGAACGTGTGGACCTACCGAATCGTCGGTTCACGCTACCGGGTGAATCGCGGCCACTGCCACGCGCGTAGCCCTTGTAACAACTCGCCCCCTCAAGACGCTGATAACGGGTCCGAATTCACCCGCTCCGCCCCGGACTTGATCACCCTCACGCCACCCCCACGGCGCCTGCACGACGCCACCACGCACAGGGCTCCGCCAGGTCCTGTCCGGTCGGTCCTCGTGGCCCACGAGGACCGACCGGACAGGACCTGGGAGCGCTGGGAGTGAGCGCCGTCACGCCGCCTGGATCTCCAGCCGCGCCGCGAACTCCCGCACCGCGGGCTCGTTCGCGTACGGCTCCAGCCGCTGCTGGAGATCGTCGAGATACTCCGCGCCCCGGCTGGAGCGCAGCGCGCCCAGCAGCTCCACGGCGCGCGTGCCGGTCCGGCACGCCTCCTCGACCTCCCGCTGCTGGACCTGGGACGTGGCGAGCAGGACGAGCCCGATCGCCCGCCGCCTGGCCCGGGACTCGGGATGGCCCGCCAGCGAGTCCTCGGCGTGCTGGGCCGCCGTCTCCGGCCGGCCCAGATCGCGGTAGCAGTGCGCCAACTCGTCCGCGAGATAGGCATGATCGAAATGCGTGATCCAGTCCGGGTCGTCGCCCGACGCGTCGTCCGACTGCTCCAGCGCGGTGACCGCCCGGCCGACAACCGCCTCGCAGGTACGGGCGTCGCCCATCAGCGCGTGGCCCCGGGCCTCGGCCGCGTAGAACATGGCCTGCGCCCTCGGCGCCACCTGCCCGCGCGCTCCCTCCTGCGCCGCGCGCGCCAACTGCGCGATCTCGCGCGGATTCCCGAGCTGCGCCGCCAGATGACTCATCGACGCGGCCAGCACATAGCCGCCGTAACCGCGGTCCCCGGACGCCTGGGCCAGCCGCAGCGCCTGGATGTAGTAGCGCTGGGCGAGACCCGGCTGACCGGTGTCGATCGCCATATAGCCGGCCAGCTCGGTCAGCCGGGAGACCGCCGCGAAGAGCCGTCGGCCGACCGACTCCCGGTACGAACCGGAGAGCAGGCCCGACACCACGCTGTTCAGATAGTGGACGACGACGGGACGGACATGGCCGCTGCCGAAACGGTGGTCCAGATCGATGAGGGCCGCGGTCATGGCCCGTACCGCCTCGACATCCGAATCCCCCACCCGCGCCCCGGTGTTGCGTGCGACGGCCGGGTCCGCGCCCGTGATCAGCCAGTCCCTGCTGGGCTCGACGAGCGCCGAGGACGCCACCGCGGAGCCGGACAGGAAGTCACGGCGGCCCACATCGCTGCGCCACAGCTCACATGCCTGCTCGATCGCGCCCATGACGGTGGGCGAGAACTGGAGACCGACGCCCGAGGCCAGATTCTTGCCGTTCGCCATCCCGATCTCGTCGATCGTGACCGTACGGCCCAGCTTCCGGCCCAGCGCCTCGGCGATGACGCCCGGGGCCCGGCCACGCGGCTGCTGTCCACGTAACCAGCGGGCCACCGAGGTCTTGTCGTAGCGCAAGTCCAACCCGCGCTCCGCGCCCACCATGTTGACGCGCCGGGCGAGCCCGGCGTTGGAACACGCCGCCTCCTGGATGAGCGCCTGGAGCCGTTCGTTCGGCTGGCGCGCGACGAGTGGTCTGGCTGCCAATGGATACCCCCTGTGGCCGCAGTGATCAGCTCACTGAACACTGCCCGTCACATATGCGAAGAATGCACATGTTCGGTGATAACGGAAAAATTCGAGGAATTTCAGAAAGCTTCGGTAAACACGGCAGGGCTCGCCTGCGTGCCGCCCGCGTTGCCCATATGTTGTCGGACCCCCGAGGGTGGCTACCCCCTTACCGCCTCACCCCTTCCCGCGCGCCCCCACCCATGCATCCATGCGCCCCATATGCAGGGCGGACGTTCCCCGGCGTGGCAACAGGGCACCCCGTAACCCGTGGTGGCGGCGGTAGTTGTGCTGTTCGTGGAAGAGACCATCGGAGTGACGGACAGCGCGCACATCCCTCAACAGCGGGGCGACCTGCTGCTCGACAGCGCGGTGCGGTACGTGGAAGAGCGGCACTGGGACGTGTTTCCCGGCACCTGGCTGGAGGCGGCGGACGGCCGGGAGACCTGCTCGTGCGACCGGACGGACTGCCCGGCGCCGGGGGCACACGCGACCGGACCCGACTGGGCGGCCCAGGCGACGGGCAGCGCGGTCGCGGCGCGCAGACTCTGGTCGAAACAGCCCAGGGCGTCGGTCCTGCTCCCGACGGGACGCACCTTCGACGCGCTCGACGTACCGGAGTCGGCCGGCTTCCTGGCCCTGGCCAGGATGGAGCGGATGAACCTGACGCTCGGGCCGGTGACCCGCACCCCGCTCCGCCGGATGCTGTTCTTCGTACTGCCCGGCGCAGCGCTCAAGGTGGACGACCTCCTGCGGAAGCTGGGCTGGATGCCCGGCGCGATCGACCTGGTCACGCGCGGCGAGGGGGAGTACGTGGCGGCCCCGCCGACCCGGATCGGCGGCAGCGGCGCGGTGCAGTGGGCGCGCCGGCCCACCCAAGCCAACCGCTGGCTGCCGGACGTCGAGGAGCTGATGAGCCCCCTGGCGTACGCGTGCGGGCGGGAGGCCGCCGCGGAGCGGGCGCGCCGCGCCCAGGGCCTGTCTTCAAAGTAGCGCCGCCGGGCCCGCGGGACTTTGAAGACAGGCCCTGGGGCAGGAACCCGTCCCCTCTCCAGGCCCCCGTACATAAGGTGGCCCCTGTAGACATGCGGGGACACCTGTACGAAACACGAAAGGCAGTGCGCGATGCCGGACCAGGCACGGGACCAGGCACGGGACCAGGCACGGGACCGGACGCCCGCCGAGGGGGCCGACGGGGGCAAGAGGGCCGACGGAGCGGGGCCGATATCGCCGGCCACCGGCGCGGGTACCACCGGCGCCGAGGCCGCCCGCGCCGAGCCCGCCGTTCAGGTCGAGGGGCTGTGGAAGCGGTTCGGCGAGCACATCGCCGTCGCCGGCATCGACCTCGAACTGCCCGCGGGCCAGTTCATCGGCCTGGTCGGACCGAACGGCGCGGGCAAGACCACGACCCTGTCCATGGTCACCGGCCTCCTCCGGCCCGACCAGGGGCGGGTACGGGTCGCCGGGCACGACGTCTGGCGGGACCCCGTCGAGGTCAAGGCGCGGATCGGGGTCCTGCCGGAGGGACTGCGGCTCTTCGAGCGGCTCTCCGGGCGGGAGCTCCTCGGGTATACCGGGCGGCTGCGGGGACTGCCGGGCGCCGAGGTCGACAAGCGGGCCACACAGCTTCTCGACGTACTGGACCTGGCGGGCGCGCAGCACAAACTCGTTGTCGACTACTCGACAGGTATGCGAAAGAAAATCGGCCTCGCGGCGGCGCTGCTCCACAACCCCCAGGTCCTCTTCCTGGACGAGCCGTTCGAGGGCGTCGACCCGGTCTCCGCGCAGACGATCCGAGGCGTCCTGGAGCGCTATACGGACTCGGGCGCGACCGTCGTCTTCTCCAGCCATGTCATGGAGCTGGTCGAGTCGCTGTGCGACTGGGTCGCCGTGATGGTGGCGGGCCGTATCCGTGCCCAGGGCACCCTCGAAGAGGTACGGGGTGACGCGCCCACCCTCCAGAACGCCTTCCTGGAACTGGTGGGCGTACAGGGCCGCGGCGCCGGGGAGTCGCTGGACTGGCTGGGCGGCGCGCGATGAACATGGCCGAGAACAACCCCGCGCCGACGGCGCCCGTCCCGCTCACGCCCGCGTCCGCGCTCGTCACGCCCGCGTCCGTACCGCTCACGTCCGTCTTCGTACGGCTGAAGCTCTCCCTCCTGCGCAATGGGCTGAGGCAGTCGTCGGGCCGGGCAGTCGCGTACATCGCCTCGGCGGTCATCACGCTGCTCCTCGCGGTGGCACAGCTCCTCGGTCTGTTCCTGCTGCGCGGAACGGCCCACGCGGGCACGCTGGTCGTGCTGCTGACCGCGCTGCTGGCGCTGGGCTGGGCCGTGATGCCGCTCTTCTTCCCCGGCGGCGACGAGACGCTCGACCCGACCCGGCTGGTGATGCTGCCGCTGCGCCCGCGACCGCTGGTCGGGGCGCTGCTCGCGGCCTCGCTGGTGGGAATCGGGCCGCTGTTCACGCTCTGTCTGGCGGTCGGCTCGGCGGCGGCGACGGCGCACGGCGCGGCGGCCGTGGCCGTCTCGGTCCTGGCCGTACCACTGGTCCTGCTCGTGTGCGTGGCGCTGGCCCGCGCCGTCGCGACGGCCAACATCCGGCTGCTGACCTCGCGCAAGGGACGCGATCTGGCCGTCCTGAGCGGTCTGGTGATCGCGGTGGGTACTCAGGTCGTCAACTTCGGCGCCCAGCGGCTCGGGGACGCGGGCGGTCTCTCCGCACTGGACCCGGCGGCGCGGGTCGTTCGGTGGCTCCCGCCGGCGTCCGCGATGGGCGCGGTGGAGTCGGTGAGCGAGGGCGCGTACGGGCGGGCAGCGGCCCAGCTGCTGCTGACGGTGGCCGCGCTGGCGGCCCTGCTGTACGCGTGGCAGCGGTCGCTGGTGAAGCTGATGACCGCCCCGGACGGCTCGACGCTCGCGGCGGCCGAACCGGCACGCAAGGAGTCGGTGTGGCAGCCGGGGCGGCTGCTGCCCGAGGGGCGCACGGGCACGGTGATGCTGCGCAGTCTGCGGTACGTGTGGCGCGACCCGAAGACCAAGGCGGCCTGGGTGACCTCGCTCGCCATCGGCCTGATCGTGCCGCTGCTCAACGCGCTCCAGGGCACGGGCACGATCTACTTCGCGTGCTTCGCGGCCGGCATGCTCGGCATCCAGATGTACAACCAGTTCGGCCAGGACACCTCGGCCTTCTGGATGGTCGCGCTGACGATCTCCTCGACCCGGGACGCCTATCTCGAACTGCGCGCGCGTGCGCTGGCGCTGCTGGTGATCACCCTGCCGTACTCGGCGCTGGTGACCGTGGCCACGGCGGCGCTGCTGGGCGACTGGAGCACCCTGCCCGAGGCGCTCGGGCTCTCCTTCGCGCTGCTCGGCGCGATGCTGGCCACGGGCGCGGTCGCCTCGGCGCGCTTCCCGTACTCGATACCGCAGGACAGCGGTTTCAAGAACGTCGCCCCCGGCCAGGCCGGTCTCGCCTGGATCTCGATCTTGGGCGGCATGCTCGGCGCCGCGCTGCTGTGCGCGCCGGTGCTCGCGCTGACCATCTGGGTCCATGTCTCCGGCGCGGACGCATGGGCGTGGCTGCTGCTCCCTGTCGGCACGGCGTACGGGGCCCTGGCGGCGACGGCCGGCCTCCGCCTGGCGGCCCCGAGGACGGCGGCGCGCCTGCCGGAGATCCTCACGGCGGTCAGCAAGGGCTGACAGTTCGGCAGGAGCGGCAGGAGCGGACGGAGCCCGAGCCGCCCTGCCCCGGCCGTCGTGGCCGTCACGTCAGTACCGTCGTCGGAGCGGCCCGTCGAGTCAGGGCGCCCTGACACGTTCGGGGCGGCTCGTCGCCTCAGGGCGTCAGCACGCCGTCCAGGAACGGTTCGATCGCCGCCCGCCAGGCTTCCGGCTGGTCGTAATGGGCGAGATGGCCCGCGTCCGTCACCTCGGCGTACTGGCCGCGCGGCAGCACGCGCACCATTTCCTGCGCCTCCGCGCGGCCCAGCTCACCGTCCAGACACCGGACCACCAGGGTGGGGCACTGGACGTGCGCCAGCTCCTCCCAGTGCGCGTCGTGGACCCAGGTCTCCCGGGACGTCAGCATCTGGCGGCGCGAGAAGACCGGGCGCCAGCCGTCCGCGCACTCCGCCATCACCTCGGCGAAGAACTCGCCCCGCGCCGCCGTGGGACGCTCCACCCAGGGGTCGTCCTCGCCGAACCACTTCCGTACGTCGGCGAGCGTCGCGAACGGGACCGGCCAGGCCCGGAACCAGTCCGCCCACTCCCGCTGGGACGCCGCCCCCAGCGCCGAGGCCCGCATGTCGCAGATGACCAGGGCCCGGACCAGATCGGGGCGCTTCGCGGCGAGCTGCCAGGCGGTGAGCGCGCCCATCGAGTGGCCGATGAGCGTGACGGGCGCCAGCCCGAGCTGTTCGATCGCGGCCTCGGCGTCGGCCACGTACGCCTCACGCGTGAACGGCCCTCCGGACGGCTTGTCGCTGCGGCCGTGGCCACGCTGGTCGAGCGCGATCACGCGGTGCCGCTCCGAGAGCCAGCGCGCGGTGGCGGCCCAGTGCGAGGCGCGGCCCATGAGGCCGTGCAGCAGTAAGACGCCGGAGGCCCCCTCTGTCTCCTCGTGTCGCTTGGGCGGGTCGGCAAACTCCCAGGCAGCGAGACGTACGCCGTCCGCTCCGGTCACATCGATGCGCTGCACCATGCGTCCCGGCACCCCCTTCGGTCCTGAGTGGTCGAGTCGGATTCCGCTCTGGCCCCGTTTCGATGCGTCCAGCCACGCCAGACTATCGAACTCCTATTCGAAAAAATGATCCCCGCGCCCAACACCGCTCGTTCGAGTGACCACCCCCCAGGATTGCCGGACGCGGCCCGGGGGAGATCTTCTCCGGGAGGCGGGCCGCTCGGGGATGACGGTCCGAGGGGAATGACCCTGAGAGCTCGGGGCTCCGGGTCAGCGCAGGGGAGGACAGGCTCCGGTGCCGAAAGGCGCCGGAGCCGCCCCCTCGCAGAACGCCCCCTCGCAGAGCAATCCGGGCAATCCGGCTCAGACCGCCGGGCTCGCGCGGAGCGCACGGATCATATGGTTCGCATGGGTCACATAGGTCAACTGGTTCGCGTGGGTCACATGCGGCAACCCGTTCACGCGGACGATCCGGTTCGCGCAGGCGTCGGCGCGACGGTCGCGACCCCCGCCCCCGCCGGGCATACGCGCCGTACCGCAGACGCGACACACAGTGCACACCCCCGCACAGGCGCATCACCTGCCCCCTCCCCGGCCTCGAACCGACCCGGACCCCCGTACCCCGGCCGGCACCTCACGTCATATGCCTCTGCCACAGACTGGCACGCGAACGCCCAGCCGTCGCCCCCTCCTGCCGGAAAGCGCGTACCCTCCGGCCACGGAACGCCCCCCTGCGTCACTCCGTTGTCCGGAAGTCTCAGCGCACCCCGTGCACGCGCCCGTACATACATCCCGTACACACACCCCGTACGGCCCCCCGCACGGGCATCCGCGCGCGCACCGGGTCCCGTCACCGAAGCACCGCCCTCCCCCCCGGGGGGCGGACGGTGCTCCTTCGGCGATGGGACGCGGCGCCTCAGCGCTTGGCGACGAAGACGTGCGACGCCACCTCGGACTGAAGCTCCGCCGCCTCGCCACTGCTCCCGACCAAGACCCCGCCGGGAGACTCCGTCACGCTCACCACGGACCCGGGCTGCACGCCCGCGCGCCGCAGCGTGTACATCAGCTGTGCATCCGTCTGGATGGGCTCGCCGATCCGCCGCACGACGACCGTCTTGCCCTCGGCGCCCGGATCCAGCTCGGCGAGGCTCACCATCCCCACGTCCAGGAACGGGTCCGCCTCGGTCTTCTCGCCCAGCTCCTCCAGGCCCGGGATCGGGTTGCCGTACGGGGACTCCGTCGGATGGCGCAGCAGTTCGAGCACGCGCCGCTCCACCGCCTCGCTCATCACGTGCTCCCAGCGGCACGCCTCCGCGTGCACCTGCTCCCACTCCAGGCCGATCACGTCGACCAGGAGACATTCGGCGAGCCTGTGCTTGCGCATGACGCGCGTCGCCAGCCGGCGCCCCTCTTCCGTCAGCTCCAGATGCCGGTCACCCGCGACCTGCACCAGTCCGTCGCGCTCCATACGGGCCACGGTCTGGCTGACCGTCGGCCCGCTCTGGTCGAGCCGCTCCGCGATCCGGGCGCGCATCGGGACCACACCTTCCTCTTCCAGCTCAAGGATGGTGCGGAGGTACATCTCCGTCGTGTCGATCAGTCCGGACATACATGCCCCTCGATAAATCGTGCGCTGGCCCTGACTCAATTCTGACGCATACCACCGACAACCGTGCCGTGCCGTGGGGAGCGGAAGGAGTGGGACCCGGACGCGGCGGGACAGCCATGTCGAGTCGCCGTATTGACAGAGCAATGGTCCAGACCTCAACGTGATCCGCGACACAGACGTTCCCCGTGCCCGCCCCGCCCCTGGTTCCAGCCCTGGTCAACCCCTCGATCCACCCCTGTTCCGCCCCTGATCCACCCCTGTACCACCCTCCTGTTCCGCCCTTGATCCCCCACCCTGGAAGGGCCTTCTCGATGAGCGAGAGCAAGCTGGCCGGTCAGTTCTTCGATGCGGCGATCGGCCTGCTCCAGCGGGTACGCGACGAGGAGTCCGCCAACGTCGCCGCCGCCGGAACCGCCGTCGCCGACACCGTCGCCGCCGGGGGCCGGCTCTTCGCCTTCGGCGCCGGGCACTCCTCGCTCGCCGCGCAGGACGTCGTCTACCGGGCCGGCGGCTTCGCTTTGATGAACCTGCTCACCGTGCCCGGCGTGGTCGGCGTCGATGTCATGCCGGCCACCCTCGGCTCCGCGCTGGAGCGGGTCGACGGGCTCGCAGGCGCCGTGCTCGACTCCAGCCCCGCCCGCGCCGGGGACCTGCTGGTGATCATCTCCCTCTCCGGACGCAACGCGCTGCCCGTCGAGATGGCGATGAACGCGCGGGCGCTGGGGCTGAAGGTCATCGGCGTGACGTCCGTGGCGTACGCGACGGAGACCACGTCGCGCCACCTCACCGGGACCTACCTCAAGGACCACTGCGACATCGTGCTGGACAGCAAGATCGCGGTCGGTGACGCGGAACTGACGGCCGACGGCATCGAGGCGCCCTTCGCGCCGGCCTCCACCGTCGTCACCAGCGCCCTGATGCAGGCGATGATGGCCGCGGGCGCGGGAGAACTCGTCGAACGCGGAATCGAACCGCCGCTTCTGCGCTCGGGGAACGTCGACGGCGGGACCGAGTGGAACCGCCGCGTCATGACCGAGTACGGCGACCGAATCTTTTACCGGCATTAGAACATGCCTACGAACGGCGATGGACTGCGGCGGCCCGGGTAAAGCGACGCGGCCGGAGAAAAAAATGCGACGCGCTTAACATCCGAAACCGAGAGTGACATCAGGGGCCTGCGGGGCACATTCCCGCAGGCCCCAGCCCGTTCCCGCACCCAGGAACCACCACTTTGCGTCACCAAAGGAACACTTGGCGGAATTTTGATCTTTCACAAGCAAGTAATGTTCAGGCAAAGTGGTGGACGCTGTGGTGCGGCATCATCGGAGCTGACGACGTGTCGGCGCGTGACTGCCGCGCCCGCACGGCACCACGGAAAGACCGAAAGACGGAAAGGGCGAGCTGTGAGAATCCGACTGGACCGCGAGTCCACCGTCAGACGCGGGACGACCGCTTCCTGACCCGGCCGCCAGGACCACCGCACGGCAGCCGCCACGCCGGCCTCCCTCAACTGCCGCGATCCGGCAGGGCACGACGCCCGCACGGCTCCCCGTCAGGCCCGGGACATCCACTGACGCCCGGCCCTTTCCCCGCAGTTCTCGCACATCCGTTTTCTCACCCCCCACTGACCCGACCACACCGTGCCCCGGCAAGCCCGGGGGTACAGGAGGCAGGCCATCATGAAATCCCTCATCGACAACGCCCGTTCCTTCTCCGTGCAGGTGGCGGAACGCCCCGACGAGTTCCGAGATCTCGCGGCGGGGCAGACGCCGCAAGCGCTCTTCATCACCTGCTCGGACTCCCGTGTCATCCCCTCTCTCATCACCGGCGCCCGCCCCGGCGAGCTCTTCGAGCTGCGTACGGCGGGCAACATCGTCCCCCGCTACGACGCGGACCGTCCCAGCGGCGAGTCCGCCACCATCGAGTACGCGCTGCGCGTGCTCGACGTCCGTGACCTCGTCGTCTGTGGTCACTCGCACTGCGGCGCCGTCGGCGCCATGGTCCGCGGCGAGGACCTGTCGGCCGTTCCGGCCGTGCGCGGCTGGCTCGGCCTCGGCGCCTCCGCGCTCCCGTCGGCCCATGGCCTCGCGCACGCCGTACGGCACCACGCGGCGGCCCAGCTCGACACCCTCCGGGGCTATCCCGCCGTACGGGAACGACTCGCGGAGGGCCGTCTCTCCTTGCACGCCTGGTACTACGAAGTGGACACGGGCGCGATCAGCGTCCACCGGCCCGAGCTGGGCGGGGAGTTCAGACCGCTGTAACGGCGGCCCCGGTATCGACTCTCCTCACCCCCCGTCCGCTCGCGGACCGCACAGCTAGGACAACCCGTCATGCTCTCCCTCTCACTTCTGAAGGACCAGCGTGTCCTTCGACGCGAGATACTCGCGTCCCTCGTCGTCTTCCTCGTCGCCCTGCCGCTCTGTGTGGGAGTGGCGGTCGCCTCCGGCGTCCCCGCCGAACTCGGTCTGGTCACCGGCATCGTCGGCGGACTCGTCGTGGGCTTCCTGCCCGGCAGCTCGCTTCAGGTGAGCGGCCCCGCGGCCGGTCTCACGGTCCTCGTATACGAAGCAGTCAAGGAGTTCGGCATCGGCACACTCGGTGCCATCGTCCTGGTGTCCGGATTGCTGCAACTGGCCCTCGGGGCCTTCGGTTTCGGCCGCTGGTTCCGGGCCATCTCGGTCGCCGTCGTCCAGGGAATGCTGGCCGGGATCGGCCTGGTGCTCGTACTGGGCCAGGTGTATGCCATGGCCGACACCGCGCAGCCGTCCGGCGGGCTCGGCAAGATCGCCGGGCTGCCCGGACTGACCGGCGAAATCATCACCGACGGTACGGCGCTGACCGCGTTCCTCATCGGGGCGGGGACCATCGCCGTACTGGTGCTCTGGCCCCGCCTCCCGGCCGGGGCCCGGATGATCCCGGGCCCGCTGGCAGCCGTGGCCCTGGCCACCGGCGCGGCCTTCCTGCTGGATCTTCCCGTCGCCAAGGTCGAGGTGCAGGGTCTGCTGGAGTCCATACGTCCGCCCGGTCTCGGCGAGTTCGGGCACCTGGCGAGTGTGGCCGCCATCGGCACCGTGCTCGCGTTCACCCTGATCGCCTCGGCGGAGAGCCTGTTCAGCGCCGCGGCGGTGGACCGTATGCATGACGGCCCGCGCACGGACTACAACAAGGAGCTCATGGCGCAGGGCGTGGGAAACACGGTCTGCGGGGCGCTCGGCGCGCTGCCGATGACGGCGGTCATCGTACGCAGCGCCGCCAATGTCCAGGCGGGCGCGCGGACTTCGCTCTCCCGGATCCTGCACGGCCTGTGGCTGCTGCTGTTCGCCGCGCTGCTGCCGGCGGCGATCGGCATCATCCCGCTCGCGGCACTCGCCGGCGTCCTGGTGCACGCGGGCTGCAAGCTCGTACCGGTCAAGGAACTGCGCCCGCTGTGGCGGGAGCACCGCGGCGAAGCGGTGATCCTCGCCATCACGGCGCTGGCGGTCCTGGTCACGAACCTCTTCGAGGGTGTGGTCCTCGGACTGCTGCTCGCGGTGGTCAAGACCGCGTGGGAGATCTCCCACCTCCATGTCGACGTCCATGAGCTCACCGGCGGCCGGATGGTGGTGTCGGTCACCGGCAACGCGACGTTCCTGCGGCTGCCGCGCATCATGGAGCAGTTGGAGGCGCTGCCGAAGGACCGTCCCATCGAGCTGGACCTGTCCGGCCTGCGCCATGTCGACCACGCGTGCCGGATCGCCCTGGAGAACTGGGCGATGCGGCACAACGACGCGGAGACGGAACCGGTCAGGATGCTGTCGCCGAAGGCGGCGCCCCTCCAGGAAGGCGGCCCGGCGACGGGCCCGCAGGCGGGCACGTCCTGACGGTATGTCAGCGCTGGGCGGCGCGGGCGGCGGCATGTGCACGAAACCGCCCGTGCCGCCTGTGCCGCCCAGTACTTGTCCTCGGCGACGTCGTCAGTCGGACAGAACCCCGGAGAGATCCAGAGCCGCCGCCACGCGGATCGTCACGTCCTCCGCGTATACCGCGTCCGGCCGTTCGAAGGCGGCCCGACTCGCTCCCCGAAGGAACGTCACCACGCCCAACGACCGGCCCCGGCTGCGCAGCACCGTACACAGGGCGTGCACCGAGTCCGGCGGCCACTGCCGCGAGGTCGCCCAGGTCGGGGAGGGGACGGCGCCCGACGCGGCCCCGGCGGAGGTGCCAAGAGCGCTCGCCCGGACCGAACCGTTGCGGTCGATCGCCTGAAGCGCCGGATGCCCGGTCGTGTACCGCACCGGTATCCCGCCCGTCTCGACGGCCATGCTCGGCCCCGACCCGCCACCGGACGGCGTCTCCGCCACCCGCACCAGCCGTACGGGAGCCGCCGACCCGTCCGGCCGCTCCCCCGCCACCAGATCGATCAGCGCGTGATCCGCGAAACCCGCCAGTGCGAAATCCAGATAGACCGTCGCCGCCTCCATCGGGTCCTCGCACTCCGCCGCCGCGCGACCCGCCCGGTACAGCTGGCTCGACCGGAACCGCAACCGGTCCGCCGCCTGCGCCGCCAGCTTCGACTCCGTCACATCCTGGAACATCCATCCCACGCCCAGCGGCACCGGCTCCTCCGCCAGCGGAGACGCCAGCCGCAGGAAGCCGCTGCGCCAGCAGCGCCGCCGCTCCCCGTCCGCCGCGGTGACCGACACCCACAGCTCGGCGGGCGACTTCGGCGCCCCTTCCGCGAGCACATGGTGCAGCGCGGCCTCCAGCTCCTCGACACCCTGTACCACCAGCTCGCCCAGCGGCCGGCCCAGCACCGCGGCGCGCCCGGAACCGAACGCGCGCGCCGCGTATCCATTGACGACGGTCGGCCGCAGATCGACATCGACGAGGACGACACCCCAGGACGCGTCGTCGAAGAGCGCCTCGCTGAGCGCGATGGACCGCTCCAGATCGATCTGCTCATGGACCTCGCTGAAGGCGCTGTAGACCCCGGCGGGCTTGCCGTCCGCCCCGCGCATCCCGGACGACTGGGTCCGTATCAGCACCCTGCCGCCGTCCTTGCGCAGCAGCGCGAACTCGTCCACCTGCCGTCCCGGCGTCTCCATCACGGCCATCAGCCGCGCCTGCACCTCGTCCGCGTCGGCGGTCCGGGCGGCCCATCCCTCGAAGCCCCGCCGTCCGACGGCCTCCTCGGCGGACCAGCCGAGTATCCGCTCGGCCTCGCGGTTCCAGTGCGTGATCACACCGTTCGCGTCGAAGGCGCACAGGGCCGCGTCCATACCGTCGAGCAACGCCGCGAGCAGATCGGACCCGGCCTCGTCCCGCTCCGCACCGGCCCCCGCACCGGCGCCGACCCCGGCACCACTCTCCGATTCGGGATCGGGCTCCGGCTCGTCCGGCCCGCGCGGATCGGTGGTCTCACTCCGAGAAGCACTCATCCTGGCACCCCCTGCAGGGCGTCTCCGCCTGTGCTGACGCACGTCCGATCATTCAACTCGAACGTGACCCAGCACACACAAGGTTCCCCGAAATCGTCGCACCCCAAAAGCTGTCCCGCACACCGGCTGACACACGCCGCGGACAATCGATCAAGGTTTCGACGAGGAACACGCATACGAGCGTACCCTTCCTCCTTTGAGCGCATGCCGGGGATCCACGGCTATCCTGGCGGCGAAACTCCCTCATATAAATCGCTTGAGAGTCGCCGGGACCCCTCCTAAGGTGTGACACACGCTGAAAGGAGGTGATTCGGAAGTGATTTCTTTCCGGACTCGTGAGGTGGCTGCGGGCTGACGGCCCGTTGTCGCACTCAGTGCGGAGCCGGTAACCGCCGGCCCAATCCAAAGCAGTCACCGCCCCGCGGGCTCGCCGGTACGTCCGGCCGGCTCCTCTTCGGAGGAACCCGAGCCCGCGGGGTACTGCTTTTTCCGCGGGTTCTACGGGCAGAGCCGCTCCACCCGCCAGCCGTCGCCATCGCCATCGCGTACGTAGCGCAGCCGGTCGTGGAGCCTGTTCTCGTGGCCCTGCCAGAATTCGACGGTCTCCGGCGTGACGCGGTAGCCGCCCCACTGCGGGGGCACCGGTACGTGCTCGCCCTCCGGGTAGCGGGACGCCAGCTCGTCGTAGCGATGGAGCAGTTCCTGGCGGGAGGCGATCGGGCTGGACTGGTCGCTGGCCCAGGCACCCAGCTGGGAGCCATGGGGGCGGGTGCGGAAGTACGCGGCTGTCTCGTCGCGGCCGGTGCGCGCGGCGGTGCCCATGATGATGATCTGGCGGGCCATGGGGTGCCAGGGGAAGAGCAGCGAGACGAAGGGGTTCGACTCGATCTCGTCGCTCTTGCGGGACGTGTAATTCGTGAAGAAGACAAAGCCCCGGTCGTCGTATGCCTTCAACAGCACCGTGCGCGAGGAGGGCCGGCCTTCGGGGGTGGCCGTCGCGACGACCATCGCGTTCGGCTCGTGGAGATCACCGGCCACGGCCTCCTTGAACCAGCGGGCGAACTGGTCGGTCGGAGCGGGCGCGAGGTCCTTCTCCAGAAGCGGAGTGGTGCGGTACTGCTCGCGCATGGCCGCGGGGTCGGCTGGATCGAGGGGATCGACGGGGTCGACGGGCTCGACGGAATCCGGGGTCTCGTAAGGCACGCAGCCATCCTGCCGCAGCGCTAGTTTCCCCGGCACCGGGTGCCGCTAATCCCCTGGGGAGGAAGTCTGGCAGTGTGCCGGTTATCACGCTTCCCCGCATCGGAGGAACCCGCCAAAATCTTGGGGTAGGCCACTGTGGCCTTCGTACACCAGGGGCTATCGTTCCTGCCTCCCGGACGGCTGCCGCAGGGGGCATCCACCGGGTGACCGACCCGCCGAAGTCCCCGCCGAAGTGCCCGCCCCCACCTCAGAGGAGCCGCCTGATGTCCGCTTCCGACACCTCGTTCGTCCCCGGACTCGAAGGAGTCATCGCGTTCGAGACGGAGATCGCCGAACCGGACAAGGAGGGCGGCTCGCTCCGCTACCGGGGCGTCGACATCGAGGACCTGGTCGGCAAGGTCTCCTTCGGCAATGTGTGGGGGCTGCTGGTCGACGGGGCGTTCGCGCCCGGTCTGCCGCCCGCCGAGCCGTTCCCGATCCCGATCCACTCCGGTGACATCCGGGTCGATGTCCAGTCCGCGCTGGCCATGCTCGCGCCCGTGTGGGGGCTGAAACCGCTCCTCGACATCGATGAGCGGACGGCCCGTGACGATCTGGCGCGTGCCGCGGTGATGGCGCTCTCCTACGTCGCCCAGTCGGCCCGTGGCCAAGGGGTGCCGATGGTGCCGCAGCGGGAGATCGACAAGGCGGAGTCCGTCGTCGAGCGCTTCATGATCCGCTGGCGCGGTGAGCCCGACCCGCGGCATGTGCGGGCCGTGGACGCCTACTGGACGTCGGCCGCCGAGCACGGAATGAACGCCTCCACCTTCACCGCCCGGGTCATCGCGTCCACCGGCGCCGATGTGGCGGCGGCCCTGTCGGGTGCGGTCGGCGCGATGTCGGGGCCGCTGCACGGCGGCGCGCCCTCGCGCGTCCTCGGCATGATCGAGGAGATCGAGCGCACGGGTGACGCGACGGCGTACGTCAAGCGGGCCCTGGACCAGGGCGAGCGACTGATGGGCTTCGGGCACCGGGTCTACCGGGCCGAGGACCCGCGGGCGCGGGTCCTGCGGCGTACGGCGCGCGAGCTGGCCGCGCCGCGGTTCGAGGTGGCGGAGGCGCTGGAGAAGGCCGCGCTGGACGAGCTGCACGCGCGCAGGCCCGACCGGGTGCTGGCGACGAACGTGGAGTTCTGGGCGGCGATCGTGCTGGACTTCGCGGAGGTCCCGGCGCACATGTTCACGTCGATGTTCACCTGTGCCCGTACGGCCGGCTGGTCCGCGCACATCCTGGAGCAGAAGCGCACGGGCCGGCTGGTGCGGCCTTCGGCGCGCTATGTGGGGCCGGGGACGCGCAGCCCGCGCGAGATCGAGGGGTTCGACGCGATCGGGCGCTGAGCGGATTCCGCGCAGAGCGGATCGCGCGCAGAGCGCCGACCGGCCCGCCTGCCCCGTCGCGGTACGGGTCGCCGTCGTGCGTCCCGTATCGGGTCGCGCGCGCGTCCCGCCGGGCCGCACGACGGGGCGGTCGGGCCCCTCAGCCGAGCACGTCGTCCAGGATCCGCGCCCACTGCGCCACGACCCGCTCCCGCCGCCGCGCGTCGTCCGTCAGCAGCGTCGCCAGGCCCAGGCCGCGCGCCATGTCGAGCAGCCCCTGCACGGTCTCGCGTACGCCGGGCACGGACTCGTCGGCGCCCAGCAGCTCGACCGCGATCCGGTGGGACTCGCGGCCGACCCGGGCCTCCAGTTCGGTGACGCGGGGCCGCAGTTGCTCCTCGTCGGAGGCCGCGACCCAGAGGTGCAGCGCCGCACGGAACAGCGGGCCCGTATAGAGCGCGACGATGCCCTCGACCGCCGCGCGGCGGTGCGCGGGTCCGGCCGGGACGAGGGCGCGCAGCGCCGAGGACCGTTCCTCCGCCACGTACTCGACGGCCGCCGTGAACAGGTCCTCGCGGGTCGGGAAGTGGTGCTGCGCTGCCCCGCGCGAGACGCCCGCGCGCTCGGCGACGACGGCGACCGTGGAGCCCGCCCAGCCGTACTCGGCGAGGCAGGCCACGGCGGCCTCCAGCAGTCCGCGCCGGGTGGCGCGGCTGCGGTCCTGTTTGGGTGCGGTCCCCGTGGGTCTGGGGGCGGCCTTACCGGGTTTGGGCGCGGTCCCGGCGGGCCCTATCGCACCCACGAGGCGTCCCGCCGTTCGAGGAACGCGGTAATGCCCTCGCGCGCCTCCGCCGTCACGAAGAGCGAGGCGGAGCGCTGGACGAGCTCCTCGGCGTACCGCTCGAAGGCGTCCAGTACCCCGACCGTGAGCAGCTTCTTGCATTCGGCGAGCCCTTGCGGCGAGGCCCTGCGCAGTCCGTCGAGCACGGGCGCGAGCGCGGCGTCCACATCGTCCGCGGCCTCGGTGATGACCCCGGCGGTGGCGGCGCGTTCGGCGTCGAAGCGCTCGCCGGTCAGGTAGTAGCGGGCCGCCGCGCGCGGTTCGACACGGGGCAGGAGCGGCAGCGAGATGACGGCCGGGGCGACCCCGATCCGTACCTCCGTGAAGGCGAAGTCGGACGTACGGTCCGCGACGGCGATGTCGCACGCGCCGAGCAGCCCGATGCCCCCGGCCCGGACATGGCCGCTGACGCGCGCGACGACCGGCTTGGGCAGTTCGACGATCTGCCGCATGAGGGCGATGAAGGTGTACGGATTGGCCGGCTCCTTCAGGTCGGCGCCCGCGCTGAAGGTGGTGCCGGTGTGGGTGAGCAGCACGGCCCGTACGGCGGGGTCCTTGGCGCAGTCCGTGAGGGCGTCGCCGAGCGCGTCGACGAGCCGCGCCGAGAGCGCGTTGCGGTTCGCCGGTGAGTCCATGGTCAGGGTGGTGATGCCCCGTTCGTGCGCCGTGATGACCAACACGGGCCTGGCCGCCGGTGGCTGCGTCTGCGTCACGTGTTGTTCCTCTCGCGGTCCCGCGCTTCCCGGTCTCTCAGTTCACGTCTGAGGATCTTTCCGGAGGCGGCGCGGGGTACGCCTCCGACGAATTCGACCCGGCGGACCTTCTTGTACGGGGCGACCCGGTCGACGACGAAGAGCCAGCCGTCGGCGTCCACCCGGCCGACATCGCCGGTATGCACCCAGCCCGCGGCGTCGATCAGTTCGGCGGTGGCGTCGGGCCGGCCGGGCCGGGGGCGGCCGTCCCAGATATCCCTTCTTGACGCTCTCCTCCCTGAGGGGAGGACATTCTTACGGCTCGCGCCGTGAGACTTCCTGCTTCATCGCCGACTGCCCGCCCGGAGAACTCCGTTGAGGTCTTACACCAGCTCCACAGGCCGCAACCGCCCGTCCGGCGGCCAGAAGGTTCTTCGCCGCGTTCACGTCCCGGTCGTGGGTCGTCCCGCAGGCGCACGTCCAGGTGCGGACGCTGAGCGGCATCTTGTCGGCCAAGGTTCCGCAGGCGGAGCACAGCTTGGAGGAGGGGAACCACCGGTCTACGGCGATCACTTCCCGCCCGTACCAAGCGGCCTTGTACTCCAGCATGCTCCGGAACTCCGACCACGCGGCATCACTGATGGCGCGGGCCAGGCTCCGGTTCTTGACCATGTTGCGTACGGTCAGGTCCTCGATCACGAGCGTTTGGTTTTCACACACGAGTCGAGTGGTCAGCTTGTGCAGGTGGTCCCGACGCCGGTCGGTGATCCGGGCATGGACCTTGGCCACCTTGAGGCGGGCCTTGGCCCGGTTCGCCGAGCCCTTCTCTTTACGGGCCAGGGTGCGCTGGGCCTTCGCCAGGCGGTTCCGGTCCCGGCGTTCGTGCCGGGGGTTGGCGATCTTCTCACCGGTGGACAGGGTCAGCAGGTGGTCGAGTCCGACGTCGATGCCGACCGCCGTATCGGTGGCGGGGAGCGGCTTCACGCTCGCGTCCTCGCCCAGCATCGAGACGAACCAGCGTCCGGCCGCGTCCTGGGACACGGTCACCGTCGACGGGCTCACGCCCTCGGGCAGGGGCCGGGACCAGCGGATGTCCAAGGGTTCGGACATTTTGGCCAGCGTCAGCCTGCCGTCCCGGAACCGGAAGCCCGAGGTGGTGTACTCCGCGCTCTTGCGGGACTTCTTCCGCGACTTGAAGCGCGGGTACTTCGCCCGCTTACCGAAGAAGCTGGTGAACGCCAGTTGGCGGTGCCTGAGCGTCTGCTGGAGCGGAACCGAGGACACCTCGTTCAGGTACGCGAGTTCCTCGGTCTTCTTCCAGGCGGTCAGCATTGCCGACGTGGCGTTGTAGTTGACCCGCTCCTGCCGCGTCCATGCCTCGATACGCGCGGCGAGCGCCATGTTGTAGACCTTCCGCACACACCCGAACGTGCGCGACAGCTCCGCTGCCTGCGCATCGCTCGGATAGAAGCGGTACTTGAACGCCCGCTTCACACGGCTCGTGGACACGCTCACAAACTAGCAGGCCACCAGTTAAGAGCAAATCTACCGGTCAGGGCACTGCGATCCGCCCTTGCGGCGAATCGCAGCCCGCTGCCCTGCTCCGCAGGAGTCCGATTCCTCTCCGGCGTGAACGCCAGAGTATCCACGGAGGAAGCAGAAGACCTGCGGGCCGCGCATGAGGATCTCGCCCTCGGCGCCCGGACCGAGGTCCTTGTTCGGGTCGTCCAAGGCGACGACGCGACCACGTCGGGGGCGGCGCCCACGGTGACGTAGGCGCGCCCGTAGACGAGGGCGTCGAGGTGGGCGAGCTGAGATTCCTCGTCGAGGTCATTGGCCTGCCACACCACTGCCACAGACGATCACCGGCGTCCGCTGCCCCGTTCAGCCTGAAGCCCTCCAGGTCCAGGCGCTCTTCGAGCGCATCGACATACAGAGCAGGCCAGTTGACCATCGTCGACAACCTCCGCATCTCCGGCGGCAGCGACAAGCCGATGGAGGCGAGACGGACACGCCCCTCTTAAGTAGCGATCGAGGCGGGTGTGGGTGTGGGCGCCGCTCGTCAGCTTGCGTTCGAGCCGCACGACGACCGCCGAAGGTTCCACAACATGCCTCCTCTCGAAGCTACTTCTGTGACGCTGACAGGCTTTCATTTAGTGAGCTTCGTACGGCACAATGGCTTCACTTCCGCTCGGGGGATTTGGACGCCCCTCCCCGTACGAACTCGGGTTCGCCAGCCGAGAGAGTCGGTGCGAGGCGCTTCCATAAACGACGTCGGAGATGTGTCGGCGTAACGCGTTGTGGAAGGCGGTTGGAGCCCGAAGCTCCCTGGCCCGAGAGGACCTTGTGCGCATGGCGAGCACCATCGACCCGTGAGGGCACGGCCGCTGCTCGGCCTGGTTTCAGGGGGCGCCCTGATACCCGTCGCGGTGGCCTACCCGTGGGTTGCCCTCATCCCTCTATTCGGCGCACTAGCCATACTGGCCTGTGTTGTTGTCCCCGGCGTCTGGTCTGCGAAGCCAGCTCGGCGGCGGGACGCCAGAGCCATGACCGAACTACTGCTTGGGATGCCTCCTCGGAGGCACCGGTGACCCCTACTGAGACGTGTCGTGCTCCACCGGCCTGTTCGCCAAGGGAGGGAAGGGACTGTGCCGAGCCGTGCCTTACTGCACGATTCCGGCTGCCTTCCTATGAGCGCCACTCAACTCGCGGGGCGCGTCACCGCGGTCTGTCGGCGCGCGGCCTAGGCTGGGGCGTCGGGCAGCTTCAGCGACTTGAGCAGTCCGGCCAAGCACCGTGCGGTGCTGGCGCACCTCGGACACCAAGGGAGGCGACGAGTTGCCCCATGGAGCCCTTCACCGTCAGCGGGGCGCCGGCGAGTTCGGCCTCCAGGCGCTCGATGATGTCGGCCTCCCGGCAGGCGTCGGTGAGGAGGCGTACCTCATCGGGGCGCAGCTCGTAGCGCTCGACGACCTCGCGCCACAGGCGGCGGTCGGCCGCGTCGAGCTTGGTCGGCGGGCGCGGCTTGGGGCGCTAACTGGAGGGGCCGGCCATGGCGCATCCCCCCAGCGGTGGCGAGGTCGGGCGGAGAAGCGGGGCAGCCGCACGCATGGCCGGGGCGCTATGACGCTGCGGTCAAAATTCGGACATCCGGGGCGAGGGATCTCCCCCCTGGGCTAGTGATTATCTGCCGTGTTGTTCCAGCAATGAGCTCGTCGCTCGGCGGCGACACGCGGCGGGGTGCTGCTCAGCCAGCCGTTGGCGCGGGTGAGGCGGTCCGACCCAGCTAGGCGGCACCGTACGGGCCGCTGCGGTCCGAGGCAACCGTCGTGGGCGCACCCATTCGTGACCCTGGTCACACCCAATCTTCGTGACCCAAGTCACTCACCCTTTGGATCGCAGGCACACAACACCAAGGACCCCAGCAAGCAAGGCGAAACTCACCCACAAGCCACCGCTCACCATGCAATCATTTGACATGTGGGGCGACAGGCTTGATTTTAGCGCCACCGCCTAGGCTATAGCTGCGATTGCAAGGACGGGTGCGGCTGTAGGGTGAGCCACGCCCCGGCTGCCCGGTCCCGCCGTGTGAGGTGGCGGCCCCCTGTGCTACCAGGGAACCGCCGGGGTCCCATGACTATGAGGAGAGACCCGATGGCACACACTACGCGGCGTCGACGCCGCCTGTTACTCGTCGCTGCCGCGGTACTGGGCACTACAGGGCTGTTCGCGGTCCTCGTACTGGCAGGCGTAATCGATGACGAGCGTGCGTCCGCAGCAGCGGCCATTGTGACGGCTGGTACGGGCATCACGCTATGGATCTTGCGTAGGGGACCGCGAAGTTCTCCAGACGAGGGGACCGAGCCGACTCCCTGAGTCTCAGGCGCCTACGATCCGGCCCGCGTCGGCCCTCGCCCTACAGTCGGCGGGCGGGGGTTGCGGCGTAATCAGGCGCCGCTGGGCTGAGTGTGAGCAGTAGATTACGACACGGCGCGCTACTCGGCCGGCCGTTGCCGGGGCCGCTTCGCTCGAGACTTCGCGGCGGCCCTTGCCGCCCTCGCTGCTCGACTTGGTGCGGTGGCACGGGTCGGAGTGGATCGCTGCAAGGTTGTCCAGCGCGTGGTTGTCGCCGGAGGTGATGTGGTCCACCTGGTCGGCGCCGTGCTTGCCGCACACGTGGCACACGCCGTTGTCCCGGCGGAGGATCGCGGCGCGCATGACGGGCCAGTTGGGCGGCAGACGCCGGGCACGGTCGCTGGTGTTCCAGGCCACGGCTCCCCCTTTCTGCACATGAGAAGGGGGGCCTCGCTCGCCGCGGGCACCCCTTCGGTCCATTGCTGACGCGCTACGTCAGACCGGCTCGTTCACGATGACGATCTCGCTGTTGTCGCTGTTGCGATAGGCGGAGCACCCGCCGCACAGGGGCGTCTCTACGTCCTGCACGTTGAAGGTGCCGATGGCGCGGCGTGCGAAGCAGACCTCGCAGGTCTCGTCGATCTCCTGAAGGCTACGGAAGAGCGTTACCTCCGCTTCCGGGGTGATGGCGTCCAGCTTGATCAACGCGTCCACCGTCATGCCGTCCTCGTTCCTACCGTCGGTGTGTCCAGCCGTCCCGCTGCTGCGGGACGGCTGGACAGTACGGAGGTGACCGGGGCGGTGGAGCGCGGTCGCAGCGCGGTGCGGCGGGCCTCCGCGCCCCGGGCACGTAGTGGACCCTTCCGTCGCCGGCCGCCCTCGCCGGAGTCACCGGCGCCGCCACCGGGCTGCTCGCCCTGCTCCGCTGACGCTCAACACCGCGACCCCTGACTGGCCTTCACGGGCTAGGCAGAGGCGCTTCGTCGTGCCCGGAGCCGACCGGGCGTACCGTTCTGAGTGTCTAGGCCAGAACGGAGTTCAGCATGCCACAGAGCAATGAGGAGCACACCGGCGCGCGGATCGTGGACTACCGGAAGCTCCGCCAGATGACTCAAACAGCCCTGGCGCAAAGATCGTTCCTCGCCCGAAGCACCGTCGCGAAGGTCGAAGCCGGGCTCTCGCCCGCCACTCCCACCGTGGTCGCTGCCATCGCCCGCGCCCTCCAAGTCGAGCCCGCGGTCCTCCACGGCCAGCCCTACACCGCCGAGTTGCAACAGGACCATCTCGACCGGTTGATCAGCCCACTCTCTGAGGCCCTGGACCTGTACGACCTAGGCCCCGACCCGGACATTACGCCGCGGCCCGTCGTCCAGATCGCAGCGGACGTAGCAGCCCTGTGCAAGGCATCGTGCGCCACCGAGTACAAGAACGTCGGTACCCAGCTGCCGGGCCTCGTTGGCGAATTGACCACGGCTGTCGCGCTGCTTCCCGTCGGGGAGGAGCGGCTGCGCGCGAGCAAGTGCCTGGCCTGGTCGTACTGGGTGTCTTACGAGTTCGCCTATCGGCTCGGCTACCACCATCTTGCGACGATCGCCCTTGAGCGCATGGGGTGGATGTCGGAGCAGGCACAGGACCCACTGCTTCTCGCCGTCCGCCTGGCCAAGCGGTCCAGCATGCTCCTCCGACGAGGGGATAACCGAATGGCGGGCCGAATCATCGAGCGCGGTCATGCCCTCGTCGAGCAGTCCGAGGACCGGCGATCCGTGGACGCGCTCGCCGTCACCGGAAGCCTCCACCTTGCGTCGGCCATCGCAGCCGCTCAAGCCCGGAACGGAGACAGCGTCAAGGGCTACATGGGCCTGGCCAACAAGGCGGCGGACGAGATCGGCCGTGACGTGCCTGACGCGTACTGGACTTCCTTCGGCAAGACGAACGTTCTGCACTACGAGGTGGCGACCCGAGTGGAGCTGGGCCAGCTTGGCGATGCGGTCAAGGAGGCCAAGAAGCTGCACTTCCCGGCGGACCATCCGAAGATGAGGATGGGCCGGTACTTCATGGAGATGGGCCGGGCTTACGCCCAGATGGGGCAGGCGGAGGCGGCACACCGGGCGTTGCGCCAGGCGCGTAAGGTCGCCCCCCAACAGGCCCGTTATCACCCGCTGATGCGCGAGACGATCGGCGCTCTCGTGCGCAGGCAGCGCCAAGCGTCCGACTCTCTGGCGGCGATGGCCTCTTGGGTCGGCATGTAGCAGGAGGGCACGGCCCGAGTGTTCCCGAGACGGGAACACTGGCAGCTCCCCCGGTCGGGATGATGTGACGAGAGCCTCACCCCCCGTCACATGGAGCCGACCATGCCCCCTATGCCCATCCGTGGCAGGACCGAGACCGCCATCACCCGCTGGCTGGCCTCCACCGTCCCCACGCCGGACATCGCTCATCAGGACTGGCAAGACGGCCGCCCCGGAGTACTCCGGTGCGGAATCCGCTTCGACGCCGTCCGTATGCCCCACGAGTTGGTGAACGCCGCGGCTGGGAGCACCGCGCCGGACAAGGCTGCAGGATTCCTGGCCGAGGTCCTTGACGGCCCGGTGATCTGCCATCCGGGCCAGTGGTACTACGCGCTGGTGCCACCGGGTACGGCGGAGGTCTGGCGCTCGCCCTGGGCTTGCGTGCGCGGCATCGGCGGATGGCTCGGGGTATCCCGCCCGGACCGCACAGAACCCAGCGCGGTCAGCGTGTACTGGTCCGTGCCCATGGCGGAGGCCGGCACTCTGTGCTCGGCCGACGCGGTGGCCAGGCTGCTGCGTCTGGGGCACGCCCGTGTGGAAGACGTCGCCCAGTGACCACAGACGAGACGGCCCGCACCTACATCCCCTCGCTCTGCTGAATCGCGCACAGCGACGGTGTCCGACGCTGCACCGAGCACGAGGACCACAACGGCGATCATTACCACTGCTACAGCCGCACGCACTGGCCACGCCAGGTGGGAGAGACACAGTGACCGCCACCAGGGCAGCCACGTATATGGCGCCCGCCTGCCGCATCGGCGAGCACGCGGAATGCCCCGGCCCGGGGGAGACGCGACTGCCCTGGCAGACCGTCACCCAGCCGCCCATCGAGACCCTGCACTGCGCCTGCGACTGCCACCGGAAGGGCCAGTCATGACGAAGTGCCCCGGCGGCGGCCACGACTTCCCGGTAGAGGACGAGGAAGGCGCCCGCTGCGAACCGCACGGCATCACCCTGCTGTGGAACGGCGACCCCATCACGGAGGACGACCTCCCCTCGGAGCCCGGCGCCCTGGCCCCGTGCGGACCGTGCATGGCGGCCCGTATGTTCGGCCTCGGCTCTCCGCACCGGTGCACGGGCCGGAGCGTCGCCCGCGCCCTGGTCACCAGGATGGCGCTGTCGGAGCCCTGTGTCAGTAGGACTTGGGGAGACCCAGGGACTGATGGGATACGTAGTTCAGGATCATTTCCCGGCTGACGGGCGCGATCCGGGCCACGCGGGCGGCGGTGATGAGGGACGCCAGACCGTACTCACGGGTGAGCCCGTTGCCGCCGAGGGTGTGTACGGCCTGGTCGACGGCCCTGACGCAGGCTTCCGCGGCGGCGTACTTGGCCATGTTGGCGGCCTCGCCCGCGCCGGTGTCGTCGCCCGCGTCGTAGAGGTGGGCGGCCTTCCGCGTCATGAGGCGCGCGAGTTCGAGTTCGATATGGGCCTGGGCGAGCGGGTGCGCGATGGCCTGGTGGGCGCCGATCGGCTCGTTCCACACCTGGCGGGTCTTCGCGTACTCGACGGCCCGGTCCAGCGCGTAGCGGCCCATGCCGAGGGCGAAGGCGGCGGTCATGACGCGCTCGGGGTTGAGCCCGGCGAAGAGCTGGAGCAGCCCGGCGTTCTCGTCGCCGACGAGCGCGTCGGCGGGCAGCCGTACGTCGTCGAGGACCAGCTCGAACTGCTTCTCCACGGCCTGGAGTTCCATCTCGATCGGGGAGCGGTGGAAGCCTTCGGTGTCGCGGGGGACGATGAACAGGCACGGCTTGAGGCCGCCGGTCCGTGCGTCCTCGGTACGGCCGACGATGAGGGTCGCGTCGGCGATGTCGACTCCGGAGATGAAGACCTTGCGGCCGTTCAGCACCCAGTCGTCGCCGTCCCTGCGCGCCGTGGTCGTGATGCGGTGGGAGTTGGAGCCGGCGTCGGGTTCGGTGATGCCGAAGGCCATGGTGAGGGAGCCGTCCGCGAGACCGGGCAGCCACTGCCGCTTCTGCTCGTCCGTACCGAAGCGGGAGATCACGGTGCCACAGATGGCGGGCGAGACGATCATCAGCATCAGCGGACAGCCAGCTGCCCCCAACTCCTCCAGCACGAGGGAGAGTTCGGCGATCCCGCCGCCTCCGCCGCCGTACTCCTCGGGGAGGTTCACGCCGAGGTGACCGAGCTTGCCGGCCTCGTGCCAGAGGGTCTCGCGGTCGTATCCGCGTCCGTGGCGCCGGCCGAGGGCGGCGACGGCGGCGCGGAGTGCGGTGTGCTCTTCGCTCTCGATGATGACGCTGCTGCTATTGCTGTTGCTGCTGTTGCGGTCACTGCTGTGGCTACGGGGGCTCATTCTGACGATTCCTCCTGTGCGTCCTGTACATCCTGTGCGTCTGTGTCGGTGACGACGGCGAGCAGGGCCCCGACCTCGACCTGGCGGCCGGGGGCGGCATGGAGCGCGGTGAGCGTGCCGGAGGCGGGAGCGGTGACGCGGTGCTCCATCTTCATGGCCTCCAGCCAGATGAGCGGCTGCCCGGCGGTGACCCGGGCGCCTTCGGCCAGCCCGGCGGCGAGCCGTACGACGGTTCCGGGCATCGGCGCGAGCAGCGACCCGGGCGGGGTGCGGTGGCCGGTCTCGCTGAACCGCGGCCGGGCGATCAGCCGGTACGCGCCGGTGGCGCTGTCAACATGGACCTCGTCGCCGTATGTACGGACGTCGAAGTGCCGCACGACACCACCGATTTCGAGGCTCACGCGGTGGGGGGAGACGGCAACCGCCCGCACCTCGTCGCCGTCGTCGCCCTCCACGACGAAGCCGTCCCGGGTGGCTCGGTAGCGCACCTCGTGCTCCCCGTACGTCTTGCGCTGCGCGGGGGCGGCCATATTGCGCCAGCCGCCGAGCCGCGCGGGGAGCGTGTCGCCGGTGGTACGTGCCGCCGCGTCGGCGAGCGCGGCGGCGACGGCCGCGTGCCGCTCGCCGGGGACCGGGGCGGTGAGCGCGTCCAGATGGCGTTCGTAGAACCCGGTGTCGCACCGCCCGTCGATGACATCGGGGTGGCCGAGCGTCCGTACGAGCAGCTCCCGGTTGGTGCCGGGGCCGTGCACCCGGGCGCGCCGCAGCGTGTGCCGGAGCGCGCGCAGCGCCTCGGCCCGGGTGGGGGCCCAGACGATGACCTTGGCGAGCATGGCGTCGTAGTGCACCCCGATGGTGTCGCCGTGCGTGTAACCGGTGTCGACGCGCAGGCGTGGCGCGGAGGCGGCCACCGGCACAAGCCCCGACGCCTGCCCCGACGCCTGCCCCGCCATCCGACCCGGGACCTGGGCCGGCACCTGGGCCGACGCCTGCCCCGGCACCTCCAGCGCGTGCAGCCGCCCCGTCTGAGGTGCCCACCCGGCCGCCGGATCCTCCGCGTAGAGTCGCGCCTCCACCGCGTGCCCATGGGCGGCCGGCGGCTCCGCCGGAAGTGCCGCACCCTCCGCGACGGCGAGTTGCAGGGCCACCAGATCCAGCCCGAACACCTCTTCCGTCACCGGGTGTTCGACCTGGAGGCGGGTGTTCATCTCCAGGAAGTACGGCCGCCCCTCGGGCGAGAGGAGGAACTCGACCGTGCCCGCGCCCCGGTAGTCGACCGCTCGGGCCGCGGCCACGGCCGCCTCGCGCAGTACGGCACGCAGTTCGTCCGGGAGGCCGGGCGCCGGGGACTCCTCGATCACCTTCTGGTGTCTGCGCTGGAGGGAACAGTCCCGGGTGCCCAGCGCCCACACCGTGCCGTGCGCGTCCGCCAGGATCTGCACCTCCACATGCCTGCCGCGTTCCATATACGGCTCGGCGAAGACCTCCCCGTCCCCGAAGGCGGATGCCGCCTCCGCCGAAGCGGCCTTCAACTCCTCTTCCAATAGAGCGAGTTCGCGCACGATCCGCATACCGCGGCCACCGCCGCCCGCCGCCGCCTTCAGCAGCAGCGGCAGGTCGGCCCCGACGGCGCCGGCCGGATCCACCGGCGCCAGCAGCGGTACGCCCGCCGCCGCCATCAGTTCCTTCGCCCGGGTCTTGGACGCCATCGCCTCGATGGCGCCGGGCGGCGGTCCGACCCAGACGAGGCCCGCGTCCAGCACCGCCCGCGCGAACTCGGCGTTCTCGGAGAGGAAGCCGTACCCGGGATGCACCGCGTCGGCGCCCGCCGCGAGCGCCGCCTTCACGATCAGGTCGCCGCGCAGATAGGTGTCGGCGGGCGCGGCCCCCGGCAGCCGTACGGCCGCGTCCGCCTCCCGTACGTGCAGCGCTTCCGCGTCGGCGTCCGAGTGGACCGTGACGGTCGCGATCCCCCGTTCGCGGCAGGTCCTGAAGACCCGGCAGGCGATCTCGCCCCGGTTGGCGACGAGCAAGGACTCGATCATCTGGACCTCACATCCGGAAGACGCCGAAGCCGCCCCGCACACCCTCGACCGGGGCGGTGTGGACGGCGGACAGGCACAGGCCGAGGACGGTACGGGTGTCGCGCGGGTCGATGACCCCGTCGTCGTACAGCCGCCCGGACAGGAACATCGGCAGCGACTCGGACTCGATCTGCCGCTCCACCATCGCGCGCAGCGCGGCGTCCTCCTCCGCGGCCTTGTCGTCGTACGGCTGTCCCTTGGCCGCCGCCGAGGCCCGCGCCACGATCGACAGGACCCCGGCGAGCTGCTGCGGGCCCATCACCGCGGACTTGGCGCTAGGCCAGGCGAAGAGGAAGCGCGGGTCGTACGCGCGGCCGCACATGCCGTAGTGCCCGGCGCCGTACGAGGCGCCCATCAGCACGGACAGATGCGGGACGCGGGAGTTCGAGACCGCGTTGATCATCATCGCGCCGTGCTTGATGATGCCGGCCTGTTCGTACTCCCGGCCGACCATGTAGCCGGTGGTGTTGTGCAGGAAGACGAGCGGGATGTCGCGCTGATTGGCGAGCTGGATGAAGTGCGCGGCCTTCTGCGACTCGGCGGAGAACAGCACGCCCTGCGCGTTGGCGAGCACCCCCACCGGATAGCCGTGCAGCCGGGCCCAACCGGTCACCAGGCTCGGCCCGTACAGCGGTTTGAACTCGTCGAAGTCCGAGCCGTCCACGATCCGGGCGATGACCTCGCGCGGGTCGAAGGGGATCTTCAGATCGCCGGGGACGATGCCGAGCAGTTCGTCCGCGTCGTACTTCGGCGGCTCGACCGGGCCGGGATCGGGGTGCGCCTTGCGCCAGTTGAGCCGGGCGACGATGCGCCGCGCACGCCGGATCGCGTCCTGTTCGTCCATCGCGTAGTGGTCGGCGAGCCCGGACGTACGGGCGTGCATCTCGGCGCCGCCGAGCGACTCGTCGTCGCTCTCCGCGCCGGTGGCCATCTTCACCAGGGGCGGGCCGCCAAGGAAGACCTTCGACCGTTCCTTGATCATGACGGTGTGGTCGGACATCCCGGGGACATACGCGCCGCCCGCCGTGGAGTTGCCGAAGACGACCGCGACGGTGGGGATACCGGCGGCGGAGAGCCGGGTGAGGTCACGGAAGAGCGCGCCGCCGGGGATGAAGATCTCCTTCTGGGAGGGGAGATCGGCGCCGCCCGACTCGACCAGGCTGATGACGGGCAGCCGGTTGGCGAAGGCGATCTCGTTGGCGCGCAGGGCCTTCTTCAGCGTCCAGGGGTTGGAGGCGCCGCCGCGTACGGTCGGGTCGTTCGCGGTGACCAGACACTCGACGCGCTCGACCACGCCGATGCCGGTGACCATGGACGCGCCGACGGGGTAGTCGCTGCCCCAGGCGGCGAGCGGGGACAGTTCGAGGAACGGGGTGTCGGGGTCGAGCAGCAGCTCGATCCGCTCCCGCGCGAGCAGCTTGCCGCGTCCGCGGTGCCGGGCGACGTACTTCTCCCCGCCGCCCGCCAGGGCTTTGGCGTGTTCGGCGGCCAGTTCGCCGAGTTTGCCGAGCATGGCGGCGCGGTGGGCGCCGTAGTCGGCGGACGCGGGGTCGAGGGCCGAGGAGAGCACGGTCACAGCAGGACCTCCGGGATATCGGCGTGCCGGGCGCGCAGCCACTCGCCGAGCGCCTTCGCCTGGGGATCGAAGCGGGCCTGCGCGGCGACGCCCTCACCGAGCAGCCCCCCGACGGTGAAGTTCACGGCGCGCAGCCGGGGCAGGAGATGGCGGACGACGGTCAACTCCCGGCTTTCGGGAATCAGTTCACGGAATCTGTCGGTCGTCAGCGTATGGGCGAGCCAGCGCCAGCCGTCCTCGCTCCTCGCCCAGACACCGACGTTGGCGTCGCCGCCCTTGTCGCCGCTGCGGGCGCCCACGACGAGCCCGAGGGGCGCGCGCCGGGTGGGCAGGCCGGCGGGCAGCGGTTCGGGCGGGGCTGGCGCCGGGACCGGCTCAAGCGCCGTGGTACGTGACGGAGCGGGCACCGCCACGCGCCGCCCGTCGGGGAGCACTGCCGTGTGGACGGCCTCGGACGCGTCCACGTATGCCGCCTCGAAGACGCCATACGGCACGCCGTTGCCCGGCGGGGCGGTCACATGGAACCCGGGGTAGCTGCCGAGCGCCAGCTCGACCGCCGCCCCGCTGACCGCCCGGCCCACCACCTCCGGATCGCTGTCGCGCACGACGAGACGCAGCAGGGCGCTGGCGGTCTCCTCGGTGTCCGCGTCCGGCCGGTCCGTACGGGCGAGCTCCCAGCGGACCTCGGCGGGGCGCCGTCCGGCGAGCGCGTCCTCGACCTGGCCGCGCACCAGCCGGGCCTTGGCGTCGATGTCGAGGCCGGTGAGGACGAAGACGATCTCGTTGCGCAGGCCGCCGAGCCGGTTGAGGCCGACCTTGAGTGCCGGGGGTGGCGGCTCGCCCCGTACGCCGGAGATTCTGACGCGGCCCGGCCCGTCCTGGTCCAGCCGTACGGTGTCGAGGCGTGCGGTGACATCGGGTCCGGCGTACCGGGCGCCGCCGGTCTCGTAGAGCAGCTGCGCGGTGACCGTACCGATGTCGACCACACCGCCCGTGCCGTCGTGCTTGGTGATGACCGCCGAGCCGTCGGCGTGGATCTCGGCGAGCGGGAAGCCGGGCCGCCGTACATCGTGCCGTGTGAAGAAGGAGTAGTTCCCGCCGGTCGCCTGCGTACCGCACTCCAGCACATGGCCGGCGACGACCGCGCCCGCGAGCGCGTCGAGATCACCGGGGCGGTCGGGGTTGTCGGCGTCCCAGCCGAAGTGCGCGGCGGCGGGCCCGGTCACCAGCGCCGCGTCCGTCACACGTCCGGTGACCACGACATCGGCTCCGGCCCGCAGGCAGGCGGCGATCCCGGCGCCGCCGAGGTAGGCGTTGGCGGTGAGGACGCCGTCGCCCCAGCCGCCGCGGGCGAGGAGATCGTCCCCCTCGACATGGGCGACCCGTACCGGCACGCCCACCCGCCCGGCCAGTGCGCGTACGGCGGCGGCGAGTCCGGCCGGGTTCAGTCCGCCCGCGTTGGTGACGATCCTGACGCCCCGTTCATGGGCGAGTCCGAGGCCCTCCTCCAGCTGCCGCAGGAACGTCTTCGCGTAGCCGGCGTCCGGGTTCTTCAGCCGGTCCCTGCCGAGGATGAGCATGGTCAGCTCGGCGAGGTAATCACCGGTGAGGACATCGAGCGGACCGCCCGTGAGCATCTCGCGCAGCGCGTCGAAGCGGTCGCCGTAGAAGCCGGAGGCGTTCCCGATCCGCAGCACTCCGGGCAGGGAACCGGCCGGGGATCCGAGTGAGGAACCGGGCGGGGAACCGGGCGGGGAACCGGGCGCCATCAGGCGTCCTTGGGCGCGCGGCCGGGGCCCGCCGGTCCGGCGAAAGCCTGCGCGATGTCCAGCCACGCGTCGGCGTCGGCGCCCTCGGCCCGTACGGCGAGATCGGCGCGGTGCGCCCGCTGGGTCGCCAGCAGACAGAAGTCGAGCGCCGGACCGGTCACCCGCTGGGCGGCGTCCTTGGGGCCGTACGTCCACAACTCCCCGCCGGGACCGGTCAGTTCGATGCGGAACGGTTCGGCGGGCGGCTGCTCGCCCCGGACGAGGTAGGCGTAGTCACGGGCCCGTACGCCGATCCATGCCACATGCCGCAGTCGCGCGGTCGGTTCGCGCCGTACGCCGAGCGCGTCCGCGATGTCCTGCCCGTGTGCCCAGGTCTCCATCAGCCGTGCGGTCGCCATCGAGGCGGCGCTCATCGGCGGCCCGTACCAGGGGAAACGTGCGCCGGGCGGCGCCCCGCGCAGGGCCAGGTGCAGCCGCGCGCGGCCGTCGCGCCACCGGGCGAGCAGTTCGGCGGGCGGGAGTAACGCGCCGGTCGCCGCACCCTCGTCGACGAAGGTGTCGGGGGCGGCGCGGGCCCTGCCCGATTCCGCGGCGAAGGCCCCCGGGTCGGTCACGGCGAGCAGCGCGGCGGAGTCGGTCCAGACCAGATGTGCGATCTGATGGGCGATGGACCAACCGGGTGACGGGGTCGCCAGGGCCCATCGCTCAGGCCCCAGCGGGGCGAGCAGCCGGTCGAGTTCCTCGCTCTCGCCGCGCAGATCGTCGAGCACTTCGGCGGAGCCGGAGTCGGACACGGATGCGCTCCCCTCGGGACACGGCGGTGTGCGTGCCCCGGAGCATGGCAGCGCCCGGAGAAACAATCAAGCGTGCTTGCTTTGCTGTTACCGGACCTCTTCCCGGGCCGCCCCCCGGGCCTCTCCCCGCGCTTGTCCCCGGGCCTGTCCCCGGGGCTCTCCCGTCGCCTCGGCCCGGGTCGACGTGGGGGTCGGCTTCGAGGCCGGCTCGGGGGCCGGCCCCGAGGCCGCCTTCGGGTTCCCGCGGCCGATCTGGGTCCGTACGGCGCCCATGCTCGCCGCGATGACCAGCGCGATCGCCAGCGCGTCGGTGACGGAGAGCGCCTGGTGCAGGACGAGGAATCCGGCGGTCGCCGCGACAGCCGGTTCCAGACTCATCAGCACGGCGAAGGTGGGGGCGGGCAGCCGCCGCAGGGCGAGCAGCTCAAGGGTGTACGGAAGGACGGAGGACATCACCGCGACCGCGAGAGCGAGCCCGATCGTGGAGGGCACCAGCAGTTTCGAGCCGGACTCCACGACGCCCAGCGGGAGGGCGAGCAGCGCGCCGACCGCCATCGCCAGCGCCAGCCCGTCGGCCTGCGGGAAGCGTCGGCCGGTGCGCGCGCTGAAGACTATGTATGTGGCCCACATGACACCCGCCCCGAGCGCATACGCCGTGCCCACGGGGTCGAGCCGGTCGAAACCGCCGCCACTGAGCAGCAGCACACCGCCAAGCGCGAGCCCCGCCCACAGGAAGTTGACCAGCCGCCGCGACACGATCACGGAGAGCGCGAGCGGCCCGATGACCTCCAGGGTGACGGCCGCGCCCAGCGGGATACGGTCGGCCGCCTGGTAGAAGAGGCAGTTCATGGCGGCCAGGACGGCGCCGAAGGCGATCACCGTGCCCCAGTCGGCGCGCGAGTGGCCGCGCAGGGCGGGCCGGCAGACCGCGAGCAGCACGATCGCGGCGAGCGCGAGCCGCAGCGAGACGACACCGAGGACGCCGGTCCTGGGCATCAGCAGGACGGCGATGGCGGCACCGAACTGTACGGAGAGCCCGCCCGCCACGACCAGGGCGACGGGCCCGAGGGTCCGCTTGCCGCCGACGGGCCCGCCGGGCCCGTCGGAGTCGCCGGGATGCGCGGCCTCGACGGACCCGGTCGCTTCCGGCAGTGAGACACCGGCCGCGACACCGGCCGCGGCGTCAACAGGCGCGGCGTCAACAGTGACAGCGGCATCGACAGCGGCAGCGGCAGCGGTACGCGGCTCTTCCACCGGATTCCTCCCTCAGTTCGCTTCAATGGACTCGCAGTTCAACATACTGCACTTGCGTGACTGCTCGCGGGCCACCTTCGGGCCACCTTCGGGCTGCCTTCCACGGTCACGCTACGGCCCCGGGGTCCATCCCGTGAAATACCGATTGGGCTGCCGTTATGCTCGGGACGCATGAGCATTGAGCTGCGTCACCTCCGCTGCTTCCTCGCCATCGCCGAGGAGTCCAGCGTGACCCGGGCGGCTGCCCGGCTGCATCTCACCCAGCCCGCCGTCTCCCGCGCCCTCGCCGCGCTGGAGAAGCACCTCGGCGTACGGCTCGCGGAGCGCTCCACCCACCATCTCGCCCTCACCGCCGAGGGGCGCGCCTTCCGCGAGCGGGCGGCCTCGGCCGTCGCCGCGTTCGACGACGCCCTCCACGCCGAGCGGCTGCGCAGCAGGCCGCTCAGGCTCGGGCACGCGTGGTCGGCCTTCGGCCCGTACACCACGCCGCTGCTGCGCCGCTGGGAGCGGGAGCGGCCCGAGACCCCGCTCGAACTGCTGCGGATCGACGACCGTACGGCCGGACTGGCGCGTGGCGAGGTCGACGCGGCGCTGCTGCGCGGCCCGGTGGAGATACCCGGGCTGGTCACGGAACTGCTCTTCACCGAGGCCCGGATCGCGGCGGTCCCGGCGGACGGGCCGCTGGCGGCGCGTACGTCCTTGACGCTCGCGGACCTGGTGGCCCAACCGCTGATCGTGAACAAGGTCTCGGGCACCACGAGTCCGGCGCTCTGGCCGCCGGGGGCGGGTCCCGCGACCACCGTCACGGTCACCAACACCGACGAGTGGCTGACGACCATCGCGGCGGCGCGCGGCATCGGCGTCACGGGCGCCTCGACGGCCGCCGTGCACCCTCACCCCGGGGTCGCCTACCGCCCCGTGCCCGACGCTCCGCCGCTCCAGGTCTTCCTGGTCCGGCGCGAGGGCGCCGCGCATCCGGCGATCCCCCGTCTCGCGGCCCTGGCCCACGAACTGGCGTCGGGAACATGACCGCGCCGACGTCAGGAGCATGACCGTGCCCGTGCCGACGCCGGGACCACGACCGCGCTCGACCGCGCCTGACCGCGTCCGAGCTCACCCGACCGCGTCCGACCGGACCCGTTCGCGGCCGATCGCGCCCCGTTCACCCGCATGCCCGCCACCGCGCGCCCCCTCGGCAGGGGGTGAACACACTGATGTCGACTCGCCCTCACCCGTTTCACCAGAGGAGAGAGACATGCCCATGCCATCCACTCCCGGGCGGCGGACACGTTCGCGTCCCGGCCCGAGGAGAGGTCCACGTTCCGGCCCTCGGATACGTTCGCACCACGTGTGCGCCCTCGCCGCGATGTTCACCGCGACGGCGTTCGCCAACGCCATCCCCGCCGCCGACGCCGCAGCTGCCGCCGACCACTCGGGGAGCCTCGGCGTCACCGCCGCCAAACCGACGATCGTGCTGGTGCACGGCGCCTTCGCCGACGCGTCGAGCTGGGGCGAGGTCGTCCCGAACCTCCAGAACGACGGCTACCGCGTCATGGCCCCCGCCAATCCGCTGCGGGGTCTGCACGGCGACGCGGCGTACATAGCCAGCTTCCTCAGAAGCATCAAGGGCCCGATCGTGCTCGTCGCCCACTCCTACGCCGGCGCGGTGATCAGCGGCGCCGCGATCGGCAATCCGCACGTCAAGGCGCTCGTCTACATCAACGCGCTGATGCCCGACAGGGGCGAGGTCCTCTCCGTCCTGTCGGCCAAGTTCCCCGGCAGCGAACTCGGTACGGCCACGATCTCCGTACCGTTCACCGGGCCGGACGGATCCACCGGCACCGATCTCTACATCAAGCCCGAGCGGTTCCGGCCGGTGTTCGCCGCCTCGCTCCCGCCGTCCGTCACGGCGGTGCTCGCGGACACCCAACGCCCGATCAACGCACAGGCGTTCGCCGACACCGCCGGCCCCGCCGCCTGGAAGACCATCCCCTCCTGGGCCCTCGTCTCCAGCCAGGACAAAACCATCTCCCCCGAGCTGGAGCGCTTCGAAGCCGAGCGGGCTCGGTCTCATACCGTCGAGATCAATGCCCCGCACCTCGCCATGCTCGCCGATCCCAGGGCCGTCACCGACCTGATCCTCGACGCCGCCCGGTCCCGGGCGGCGGGCGGAGAGCCTGACGGGACGCTGGCCGCGTCGGGCCCCACCCCGTCGGTTGTCGTCGGGGTCGCCGGAGCGGCTGTCATCGCGGGGGCGAGCCTGGTCTCAGCGGCCCGCAGGCGCCGGCCTACCGCGAGCTGACGCGCGGGAGCGCGAGCACAACAGGAGACAGGAGCACAGGAGCACAAGCACGGGATCCGGCCGAGGGGTCCGGGCGGTTCACGGCGCGCAGGCCACCCGCCACCGTCACCACCGTCACCGCCCCTCCCATCACCGCCCCTCGGCCGGCCCTTCCGTCGATTCCTCCATCAGCGCCTCCGCGAGCACCTCCGCCAAGTGCCGTGCCCGGTGGCCGCCCAGCTGCGCGAGTTGGGTACGGCACGAGAAGCCGTCCGCCAGGATCTCCGTCCCCTTTCCGGCCGCCCGCACCGACGGCAGCAGCTGGTCCTCCGCGCAGGCCACCGAGACGTCGTAATGGCCGCGTTCGAAGCCGAAGTTGCCCGCCAGCCCGCAGCAGCCGCCGCTCAGTTCGCCGGTCAGGCCCGCGCGCTCACGCAGCCGGCGGTCCGCCTCGTCGCCCAGGACCGCGTGCTGGTGGCAGTGCGTCTGGCCGGTGACCGGACGGTCGAGCCGGGGCGGCCGCCACTGCGGCGCGCACTCCTCCAGGGCCTGGGCGAAGGTCCGTACGGACGCGGCCAGCCGCGCCGCGCGCGGGTCGTCTCCGAGCAGCTCCGGCAGGTCCGTGGTGAGCGCGCCCGCGCAGCTCGGTTCCAGGACGACGACCGGCAGGCCCGCGTCCACCAGCGGTTCCATCAGGTCCAGCGTGCGGCGCATGACCGTACGCGCCCGGTCGAGCTGGCCCGTCGAGACATACGTCAGTCCGCAGCAGACCCGGCCCCCCTGCGGGGGCGCCACGACACCGATCCCGGCCGCCTCGAACACCCCTACCGCCGCCCGGCCCACCGACGGCGTCAGATACTCGGTGAAGGTGTCCGGCCACAGGACGGCGGAACGGCTTCGGTCGAAGACCTCCGTACGGGCCTTCACATGCCGCCCCAGCCACCGTCCGAAGGGCTCGGGCGCCAGCCGCGGAATCGCACGCTCCGGGGCGATGCCCCCCAGCCGCTTGGCGAGCGACGCCAGCGGGCGCACCCGCGCCGCCGCGTTCAGCACCCGCGCGAACGGCGCCGCCAGCCGCAGCCAGCGCGGCAGCAGGCCCATCGCGTAGTGCGCGGCGGGCCGCATCCGGCCCGCGTAGTGGTGGTGCAGGAACTCCGCCTTGTACGTGGCCATGTCCACGCCCACGGGGCAGTCGCTGCGGCAGCCCTTGCAGGACAGACAGAGATCCAGCGCGTCCCGTACCTCCGTCGACCGCCAGCCGTCCGTCACCACCTCGCCCGCGAGCATCTCGTGGAGCAGCCGGGCGCGCCCGCGCGTGGAGTGCCGCTCCTCGCCCGTCGCGCGGAACGACGGGCACATCACCCCCGGCCCGGAATGCGCTCCCACGCCCGAACCGGGCCCGCCCACCCGGCACTTGGCGACGCCCACACACCTGCGTACGGCCGCCGAGAAGTCCCCGCCTCCCGGCCCGTCGTGCGGATAGCCGAACGCGACCTCGACGGGCTCGCGCGGCAGCACCGCGAAGCGCAGATTCTCGTCGAGCCGGGCCGGGCGGGCCAGCACGCCCGGGTTCATCCCGCCCGCCGGGTCCCACAGGTCCTTGAACCGGCCGAAGAGCCCGACCAGCTCGTCCCCGTACATCTTCGGCAGCAGCTCCGAGCGCGCCAGCCCGTCGCCGTGCTCACCCGAGAGCGAGCCGCCGTGCGCGACGACCAGCGACGCCACCTCCTGAGAGAAGCGCCGGAAGCGCCGTACGCCGTCGTCGGTCAGCAGGTCGAAGTCGATACGGACATGGATGCAGCCGTCGCCGAAGTGCCCGTAGGGCGTGCCGCGCAGGCCGTGTTCCGCGAGCAGCGCGCGGAAGTCGCGCAGATAGGCGCCGAGCCGGGCGGGCGGCACCGCGCAGTCCTCCCAGCCGGGCCACGCCTCCGTGTCGTCGGGCATCCGGGTCGCGGTCCCGGCCGCGTCCTCCCGTACGCGCCACAGCGCCCGCTGCCCGGCCGGGTCGGCCACGACCGTCCCGTCCAGCGCGTCGGCCGCGCGGAGGATCGTGGTGGCGGCGGCCCGTGCCTCGCCGGGCGTCGCGCCGCCGGTCTCCACGAACAGCCAGGCCCCGCCGCGCGGCAGTCCGTGCCCGCTGTCGCCCCGTACGCGTACGAGGTCCTCGGACATGCCCTCGACCGTCAGCGGACCGTACGGGAGGAGCCCGGCCGCGGCTTCGGCGGCGGCGCTCTCGTCCGGGTAGCCGAGGACGGCCAGGGCGCGGGCCGGGGGCGACTCGACGAGCCGTACCGTCGCTTCGGTGACGACCCCGAGGGTGCCCTCGCTGCCGCAGAAGGCACGGGCCGGATCGGGGCCGGCCTCGGGCAGCAGCGCGTCCAGCGCGTATCCGGAGATCCGCCGGGGCAGCCCGGCGGGGAAGCCCGTGCGCAGCGGTGCGAGATTGCTCTCGACCAGCTCGCGCACCCCGGCGGGGACGCCGTCCCAGCCCCTTCCGAGTCGCAGTGCGGCGCCTCCGTAGGTGGTCACCGACAGCTCGTGGACATTGTCGGCGGTCGTGCCCCAGGCCACCGAGTGCGCTCCGCACGAGTTGTTGCCGATCATCCCGCCGAGCGTGCACCGGCTGTGCGTGGACGGATCGGGGCCGAACGTCAGCCCGTACGGCCGTACGGCCTCGCGCAGCTCGTCCAGGACGACGCCGGGCTGGACGACCGCCGTGCGCGCCGCCGCGTCCACCGACACGATCGACCGCAGATGGCGGGTGAGGTCGAGCACCACGCCCAGGCCCGTGGCGTTGCCGGCGATCGAGGTCCCGGCGCCGCGCGGCACCACCGGCACCCCGTACGTACGGCAGACCGCCAGCGCCGCCGCCACGTCCGCCGCGTCGTACGGGGCGACGACGCCGACCGGTACCCGCCGGTAGTTGGACGCGTCCATGGTCGTCAGCGCTCTGGCCGCCGCGCCGAAGTCCACCTCACCGCGCACGGCCGCCGTCAGCGCCGCGGCCACTTCGGTGGCCGGTGGGGCGTCCCTCGCCGGTGCCGTCGCTTTTCGTGCGTTGCGGGTATCCCGCGTATCGCGCTCAGCCATGAATCCAGCATGCCCCCGTCGCACTCACCGTCCCGGTTTTTCCGGGTTCGCCGCTCCCGGAACAGCGAAGAAAGGAAACAGGAACCTCCCAAACTGATCGCCAATTCTCATATAGTGGCCACCGTTTGACACTATCCAACAGCGCCCGCGCCCCTCATCCCCGGACGGCCCGGGCGGCCGACCGCCTTCCCGATCCCCACATCCTGGAGCAGGTGCGCGTTGGACTCCGCGACCTCCGAACGGGCCACCAGCCCGTCAACGGCCCGGCCCACCCTGGCCAGTACCGCCGACAACGGTCTGAAGATCGTCATCGTCGGCGGCTTCGCTGTGGGCAAGACGACCATGGTCCGTTCCGTCAGCGAGATCCGTCCCCTCAACACCGAGGAGGCGATGACGCACGCGGGCCGGGACATCAGCGAACTCGCGGGGCTCGACGGACTCCAGAGGAAGAACACGACCACCGTCGCCTTCGACTTCGGCCGGATCTCCCTCGACGCGCGGTCGGTGCTCTATCTCTTCGGGGCTCCTGGGCAGGAACGCTTCTGGTACCTCTGGGACCGGCTCTTCTCCGGCACACTCGGCGCGGTCGTACTCGTCGACACCCGCCGCCTCTCCGACTCCTGGTACGCGATCGACCGGCTGGAGCACCACGGCATCCCCTTCATCGTGGCCTGCAACGACTTCGGCGGGCCCGTCCACACCGAAGAGGAGATCCGTGCGGCGCTCGTACTGACGCCGGACGTGCCGCTCGTGGAGTGCGACGCGCGGGACCGCTCGTCCAGCAAGTACGTACTGATCACGCTCGTCGAGTACCTCCACGCCCTGTCCGAGAGAAGAGCGGCGGCCACGGCCCCGGGCGCGAAGGCGGAGACCGCCCTGGAGTCAGCCGCCCCGGGGGCGGCTCCCTGACGACCGCCCTACTCCGTAAGGGTGAAGCGCTGATCGCGGAGGCGCGGGCGGCGGCGACACGGGCGGGGCCGCCGTGACCTCCTTCCCACCACCCGGACGGGGTGTCTCACCCGACGGACACGGTTATCGACCGTGCGCCGGGAGCGACTACGCTCCGACTCGTGGCCGATATCCAGATTCCCGCTGACATCAAGCCCGCCGACGGCCGTTTCGGCGCAGGCCCCTCCAAGGTGCGGACGGAGGCGGTGGACGCGCTGGCCGCCACCGGTACATCGCTCCTCGGCACATCCCACCGCCAGGCCCCGGTCAAGAACCTGGTCGGCGCGGTGCGCGAGGGCGTACGGAGCCTCTTCGAGCTCCCCGAGGGCTACGAGGTGATCCTGGGTAACGGCGGCTCCACCGCCTTCTGGGACATCGCGACGCACGGTCTCATCGAGAACAAGTCTCAGCACCTCTCCTTCGGTGAGTTCTCCTCCAAGTTCGCCAAGGCGGCGAAGCTCGCGCCGTGGCTGGCCGACCCGACCGTCATCTCCGCCGACCCCGGCTCGCACCCGGACCCGGAGGCCGAGGCGGGCATCGACGTCTACGCGTTCACCCACAACGAGACCTCCACCGGTGTCGCGGCCCCGGTCAAGCGCGTCGCGGGCGCCGACGAGGGGTCGCTCGTCCTCGTCGACGCGACCTCCGGCGCGGGCGGCCTGCCGGTCGACATCACCGAGACGGACGTCTACTACTTCGCCCCGCAGAAGTCCTTCGCCTCCGACGGCGGCCTGTGGATCGGCGTCTTCTCGCCGGCCGCGCTGGAGCGCGCCGCGCGCGTCCACGCCTCAGGACGCCATGTCCCCGAGTTCTTCTCGCTGCCGACGGCGATCGACAACTCGCTGAAGAACCAGACGTACAACACCCCGGCGCTGGCCACGCTTTTCCTCCTCAACGAGCAGCTCAAGTGGCTCAACTCCCAGGGCGGCCTGGACTGGTCGGTCCGCCGTACGGCCACCTCCTCGCGCACGCTCTACGGATGGGCCGACGCCTCCAAGTACGCGACGCCGTTCGTGGTCGACCCTGCGAAGCGCTCGCAGGTCATCGGCACGATCGACTTCGCGGACGAGATCGACGCGGCGGCCGTCGCCAAGACGCTGCGCGCCAACGGCATCGTCGACACCGAGCCCTACCGCAAGCTGGGCCGCAACCAGCTGCGGGTGGCGATGTTCCCGGCGATCGACCCGGCGGACGTCACGGCGCTGACGGAGTGCATCGACTATGTGATCGAACGCCTCTGACGGTTCGGATCCGATGATCCGGAACTTCGCTTCCCGGGCCCCGGCGCGCACACACCGCGCCGGGGCCCGTCCCATGCGCCCCGGACCTCGTCTCATCTGCTCAGCCGCTTGAACCTCCGTACGGCCAGCGGTACGAACACCGCGGTGAGCGCCACCGGCCAGGCCACCGACAGCAGCAGTGCGTGCTCCTCCGGCCAGCTGCCGCCGCTCGCCACCGGATTGCCGAACAGCTCCCGCGTCGCCGTCACCGTCGAGGACACCGGGTTCCACGCGGCCACGGTGCCCAGCCAGTCCGGCATCAGCGAGGGCGCCACGAAGACGCTGGAGATCATCGTGAGCGGGAAGGCGATCACGAAGAGGTTCCCGGCCGCTTCCGGGCCGGGGACCAGCAGTCCCAGCCATACCCCCACCCATATCAGCGAGAAGCGCAGGAGCAGCAGCAGTCCGAAGGCCCCCAGCGCGCCCGGGAATCCGCTGTCCCACCGCCAGCCGATCACGAACGCCGTCACGGCCAGGATCAGCAGTTCCGCGACCGCCGTGAGCAGATCGCCGACCCCCCGGCCCGTGACCACCGCCGACGGGGCCATCGGCATCGACCGGAACCGGTCGATGACCCCCTTGGTGCTGTCGGTGACCACCGCCAGCGCCGTGTTCATGAAGCCGAAGGCCATCGTCATCGCGAACATCCCGGGCATCAGGAACTCCCGGTAGTCGCCCCCGCCCGGCACCTTCATGGCGCTGCCGAAGACATATCCGTACAGCAGCACCGAGATGATCGGGAAGCCCAGCTGCCAGACGATATAGACCGGCTGGCGCTGGTAGTGCGTCAGCCCTCGCCGTACGACATTCCAGCAGTCGGCCACCGCCCAGTACGCCCGGCCATGGCCGCTTCCGTAGTCGCTCCCCGTCTCCAGATCCAGCGCGACACTCATGCCGCCACCCCCTCCTTCACGCCCGGGGCCACGTCCCCGTCCGGGCCGGCGCCGGTATCCGCACCGGCATCGGCGTCGGCGCCCGTACGGCGCCCGGTCAGCCGGAGGAACACATCGTCGAGGCTCGGCCTGCGCAGCCCGATGTCCTCCACCGCCGTCCCCCGGTCCTGGAGCGTGCGCGCCACCTCCGTCAGCGCGGCCACCCGGTCGCTCACCGCCGCGTGCACCCGGCGGGCCGCGTCGTCCGTCTCCACCGCCGCGTCGGCCACCCGCGCCACCGCCTCGACCGCCGCCGGTATGTCCGCGTGCTCCGCCACCACGACCTCGATCCGGTCACCGCCCACGGTGTTCTTCAGCTCCGCCGGGCTGTCGTCCGCGATCGCCCGCCCCTGGTCGATGACCGTGATGCGCGAGGCGAGCTTGTCCGCCTCGTCCAGATACTGCGTGGTGAGCAGTACGGTCGTACCACCCGCCACCAGGGCTCGGACCGCGTCCCACACCTCACCGCGGCCACGCGGATCGAGACCGGTCGTCGGCTCGTCGAGGAAGAGGACCTGCGGGGCGAGGATCATCGACGCCGCCAGGTCCAGGCGGCGTCTCATCCCGCCGCTGTACTCGCCGACGCCCTTGCCGCCCGCCTCCACCAGATCGAACTGCTCCAGCAGTTCACCGGCGCGCAGCGCCGCCCGCCGTCCGCCCAGGTGGAAGAGGCGGCCGAACATCTCCAGGTTCTGCCGGCCGGTCAGGATCTCGTCGACCGCCGCGTACTGCCCGGCGAGGCCGATCCTGCTCCGTACCCCCCGGGGATCGCGCGCCACATCGACGCCCGCCACCTCCGCCCGCCCGGCGTCGAACCGCAGCAGGGTCGCCAGAACACGGACCGCGGTGGTCTTGCCCGCGCCATTGGGCCCGAGCAGCCCGTGCACGGTGCCTCTGCGCACGGCGAGGTCGAAGCCGTCGAGCGCGTACGTCCCTCCCCGCTCCCCGTACCTCCCTTTTTCTCCCTTCTCTCCCGCCGCTCCCTTCTTCCGCTTCCCCCTCTTTCCGCCCTTCTCCCCGAACCTCTTCCGGATCGCCTCCGCCAGCACGGCGTGGTCGTTCACAGCCCCTCCCAGGCAAGCAATCGATCAACTGAGTACAGCGTACCCACATGAGAGTACACCGTACTCATTTTCTTTCCAGGGGATTACGCTGGGCCCATGACCTCGACGCAATCGACCGGCAGCGGCAATGTGGCGCGCAGTCTCGAACTTCTCTGGGGATCGGGCGAACGCCCCGGCCGCGGCCCCAAACCCGGCCTCACGCTCGACCGGATAGTCACGACGGCCGTCGCGCTCGCGGACGCCGAGGGGCTGGACGCGGTCTCGATGCGCCGGCTCTCCACCGAGCTGGGCACGGGCACCATGTCCCTCTACCGGTACGTGCCCGGCAAGGCCGAGCTGATCGACCTGATGCTGAACCATGTACAGGGCGAGACGGACGCGTCGGCCGAAAGCCCCGCCCCCGCCGGCTCCAGCGCCGACCTCGGCTCAGGCTCCGGCTGGCGCCGCGCCGCCGAGGCGATGGCGCGCGCCGCGCTCGCGCTCCATCAGCGCCACCCCTGGCTGCTCTCCGTGAACCAGGCCAGGCCGGTCCTCGGCCCGAACACGGTCAGCGGGCTGGAGAAGGCGCTCTCCGCCATCAAGGGCATGGGATTGACCGACCCGGAGATGATCTCCGTGATCGTCATGGTCGAGGGCTATGTCACCGGGGTCGCCCGTACGCATGTCCATGCCATCGAGGTGGAGAAGCGGTCGGGCATCACCGACGAGGAGTTCTGGCAGGTGCAGGAGCCGGTCCTGTCGAAGGCCATGACCAGCGGGGTGTATCCGGTCATGGCCTCGCTGTCCATGGAGGCGTTCAGCCCCGAATTCGACCACTTCGAATTCGGGCTCCAGCGGATCCTCGACGGCTTGGAGGTGCTGGTCGAACGACGCGCGGCAGAGCGGGGTACGTCGGAGCAAGGTACGGCGGAGCGGGGTACGGCGGAGCGGGGTACGGCGGAGCGGGGTACGGCGGAGCGGGGTACGGCGGGATGACGCCGGACGTCCGCGCTCCTGCTCTTGCTCCTGTTGCTCGTGCTCTGCCTCAGTCCTTCCGGCGCTTTCGCTTGAAGGCGAAGACCAGCGCGGCCCCACCGATGACGATGATCGCGCCGAGGGTGGCATTCCCTTGGTCCCCGCCGTCGCCCGCGCCGTCGGCGGTGCCCCCGTCCCCACCCCCGCCCGACGAGGAACTCCCGCCACCGGAAGGCGAGTTGCCGCCGGAGGACGAGTCGCCGCCGGTGTCCTTGTCCAGCTCCACCCGCACCACCCCGCTCTCCTCGCCCTCGGTACCGAACATCAGCGCCTTGCCGTCCGCCGTGTAGGTCACCGACTCGGCCTGCCGCTGGAACGGCGCGCTGACCCGGCGCTCCGTACCCAACCGGCCGTTCTGCCACGCGTAGGCACGCGCGCTGAAGTACGAGCGCAGCACCAACTCCTTGCCGTCCGGCGAGAACGCCCCGTCCGTCACCCAGGGCACGTCGTCGATCCGCCGGAAGATGTTCGTCCCGGACGAGGTCAGCTTGGCCGGGCCCTCGTACAGGCCGCCACCGTTCTCGTTCTTCGAGGCGATATAGACCCGCCCGGTCGTGGGGTCGACCATCATCGACTCGGCGTCGCGCGGCCCGTCGGCGTACTTCACGGTGAACTGTGTGGCGCGCACCGTCGCGTCCTGGAGCTCTTTGGGCTCGGGGAAGCGGTAGATCCACACGTGATCCCAGGTGCCGTTCAGGTTGTCGCCGATATCACCGACATACACATTCCCATCGGGACCCATGGAGATGGCCTCTACATCCCGGGGCTTGCCGATGCCTTCGAGGGTGAGCGTCGCAACCGTCTCACCCGTCCTGGAGTCCACGGCATAGATCTGGGGCCCATAACCGCTGTCGTTGTGTGTCCAGTAGACGCCGGGGTGGGCTCGGCTTGCGGCCAGACCGCTGGACTCGGTGATCCTCGGGTCCTTGATCGTGAAGTTCCGGTCGGGCGCCCCGTCGGCCGCCGCGGCCGGGGTGACGGCGGGCGCGAACACCACCGCCGAGGCCACCATCAGCAGTACGGCGGCGATGGCGCCGGTGATGGCACCGGCGGTCGCGGTGGCGGTGGTGGCGGCAGCAGCAGCAGCAGCACCGGAAACGCGCGGGCCGGGATGGCACGGAAGCGAACGCATTCACCAAGACTGCCATCCCCGCCCGTACCGGCCCGTCCGGGCGGCCCGCGCGGAGGGCCGGGGAACGGGGCTAAGGCGACCGCGGGATCCGCCCCGAGCTGAGGGTCGATCGGCGCCCGAGTGAGCCGGTTGCCATGGCATGCGTTGCGTACGGCGACGGTCATGACCCGAGGGCAGGGCATGAGAAAGCCTCGCCCGGCACATGGCCGGACGGGGCTGGTCCGCTGCCTCTGCTGTCGTGTTCGGGCATGAAAAGCCCCCGTGACTCGTCCGCCCGCACTCGCGCCACCACCCCGCCCCCGTCCGGGGTCCAGCAACACCTCCGTCCGGTGCTCAGACCTCCTGCCCCGGGCCGCGTTCCACCGGAGACTTCTGGTTGTCACTCCGCGAACCAGCGGCCACAACCACACCACGGGGGATCGACCATGACCGACCGGACTCGGCGGAACATCATGCGCGGCGCGGCAGTAGCAGCCGCCGGAGGGTTCTTCGGCCTGCACAGCGGGACACCCTTCGCCGCACGAGCCACCGCCGCAACCGCCACATCAACGCCCACGCCCAGCGCCACCGCGAGCCGCCCCTTCCTCGAAGGCCCCTTCGCTCCGGTGACGGACGAGCTCACCGCCTTCGATCTCCCCGTCACCGGCCGCATACCCCGTGAGCTCAACGGCCGCTATCTGCGCAACGGCCCCAACGTCCTCGGTCTTGAGGACCCCATGGCGCACCACTGGATGCTGGGCGACGGAATGGTCCACGGTGTACGCCTCCGGAACGGCCGCGCCGAGTGGTACCGCAACCGCTGGATACGGTCGGCCGCCGTGGCCCGCAAGCTGGGCGAGCCGTACAACGGTCCGGTTCCGGAGGACGACTTCGCGGCCAACACCCACGTGATCCCGTACAAGGGGCGCGTTCTGGCGGTACAGGAGAGCGGGCCGCTGCCGTACGAACTCGACGACGAGCTCAACACCATCGGCACGCACGACTTCGGCGGAACGCTGAGCGGCGCGTTCACCGCGCACACCAAGTTCGACGCGCGAGCCGACGAGCTGCACGCGATCACGTACTACCCGACGTGGGACCACGTGCGGCATCTCGTCGTGGACCGCACCGGCCGGGTCGTACGGACCACAAAGATCCCGGTGGCCGACAGCCCGATGATGCACGACTTCGCGCTGACCGAGAAGTACGTGGTCGTCTTCGACATGCCGGTGACCTTCGACCCCGTGGCGGCCGGGGCGGGCGCCCTCGTCCCGTACGTCTGGAACGACCGGCACCCCGCACGCGTCGGGGTGATGCCACGGGCCGGTGGCCGGGTCCGCTGGTTCGAGGTGCCGTCCGCCTATTACTCGCACACCCTGAACGCCTATGACGAGGGCTCGTCCGTGGTCGTGGATCTCACCACCATGCCGGCGCCCTTCTTCACGGCCGGCCGGGGCTCCGGCGGCCCCTCGGCGCTCGGCACCCCGTCCCTCGACCGCTGGACCATCGACCTGGCGCACGGCCGCGTGCGTACGCGGCGTCTCGACGACCGTCCGCAGGAATTCCCGCGGGTCAACGAGGGCTTGGTGTCCCGGCGGCATCGCTACGCGTACTCCGCCACGGCCGGGGAGATGTGGCAGGCGTATCTGACGGTCGACGGCGTCCCGCCGGACCACGCCTTCAGCAACGCCCTGATCAAGCACGATCTGTTCCGCGGCACCACCGAGGTGCACCGTTTCCCCCGGGGCGCGGCGGTGGGCGAGGCCGTGTTCGTACCGTCGCGGGCAGGGGCCGGCGCCACCAAGGGCACCGGCACCGAGAAGGGCACCCGCGCGGAGGACGACGGCTACGCGCTCGCCTACGTGCACAACCCCGAGCGCGGCGCGGCCGACCTGGTCATCCTCGCCGCCCAGGACTTCACCGGGGAGCCGGTCGCCCGGATCCATCTGCCGGGGCGGGTCCCCCTCGGCTTCCACGGCAGTTGGGTCCCCGACGCGTGACCACGTGACGGCGTCACCACATAACGGCGTGACGGCGGAACGGCATGACCGCTTCCGCCGTACGCCCGGCCCGGTCAGTCCCCAGTCCCGGTCCCGATCCCAGTCCCACTCCCGATCCCAGTCCCACTCCCGGTCCCAGTCCCACTCCCGGTCCCGGTATCCGAGTCCGGGCCCGGCCCCAAGGCCGACCGGTCCGCGATCCGCCGCCGCATCGGGCGCCGGTCCAGCGCCTCCAGTGCCTCACCGATCAGCCGGCTCAGCGGATACGGCAGCTCCGCCTCGAACTCCGCCGCCGCGGCCGATGTCGCCTCCCACTCGGCGTTCAGCGCCGGAAGCAGCTCCTCCGCCCCGGGTGTCAGCCGGACCATGCGCCGCCGGGCGTCGTCCCCCGGAGCCAGGGCGACCAGGCCGTTCTTGGCCATCTGCGCGACGGTCTGGCTCGCCGCGGAGTGCGTCACCCCGGTCGCCTCCGCCAGTTCGCGGATGGAGCACGGCCCGGGAGCGGCGGCCAGGGCTCGGGCGACGGGGGTGTAGCGGGGTCGGAAGCCATCCATGCCGAGATCGGCATAGACGGCCTCGACACCGGTTTCGAGACGGTCGAGGAGATGCCGCAGCCGGGTCCCGAGCAGCTCGGGACCCGGTGAACCGGGGCTGGCCGAAGTCATAAAAGGAAATGTAACAGTGCTGTTGTATCTGTAGGGTCGGCGCCGACACGACCGAACGACCCGCCCACCGCGTGACGCACCCAGGGAGCCCGCCCCATGCCCCAGCCACCGGACCCGCTCCACCCGCCCGTCGACCCCTACGACCACGGCATGCTCGATGTCGGCGACGGCAACCTCGTCCACTGGGAGGTCTGCGGCAATCCGCGGGGCAAGCCCGCGCTCGTCGTCCATGGCGGCCCCGGATCGGGAACCGGCCCGCATTCCCGGCGGTTCTTCGACCCCGAGCGCTACCGCACCGTCCTGTTCGACCAACGCAACTGCGGACGCAGCACCCCGCACGCGAGCGACCCTGCCGCCGACATGCGCCACAACACCACCGGCCATCTCATCGCCGACATGGAGCGGTTGCGTGTCCATCTGGGGATCGACCGCTGGCTGCTGTTCGGCGGCTCCTGGGGCTCGACGCTGATCCTCGCGTACGCCGAGCGGCACCCGGAGCACGTCTCCGAGATCGTCATCTCCGGGGTCACCACGACCCGGCGGTCGGAGATCGACTGGCTGTACGGGGGCGTCGGACAGATCTTCCCCGAGGCGTGGGACCGCTTCCGCGCGGGCGTCCCGGAGGCCGAACGCGGCGAGCGCACCGCCGATCTCGTCGCCGCCTACGCCCGGCTGACGGAGCATCCCGACCCCGCCGTACGGGAGCGGGCCACGGCCGACTGGTGCGCCTGGGAGGACACCGTGCTCTCCATGGAGCCGCACGGCTCGGCCCATCCGTACGGCGGGCGGGCACCCGCCGCCCGGCGGGCCGTCGTCCGGATCTGCGCGCACTACTTCTCGCACGGCGCCTGGCTCGACGAGGGCGCGCTGCTGCGCGACGCGGGGCGGCTGGCGGGGATCCCGGGCGTACTGGTGCACGGCCGCTTCGATCTGAGCGCGCCCCTCGGTACGGCATGGGAGTTGGCCCGCGCCTGGCCGGACGCCCGGCTGATCGTCGTCGAGGACGCCGGGCACAAGGGAAGTACGACGGAGCGCCGCGAAGTACGGGCGGCGATCGACGCGTTCGCGAGCTGAGACGGGCAGGGACCGAAGCGAGCCGAGACGGGCTTTGGACCGAGGTGAGCCGAGACGCGCGCGGGGCCCACGGCCCGCCGAACGGCCGTGAGCCCCCGCGCATGCGCCCCGTCCACCGGTGCGAAGGAGGCCACAAGGCCCAGCAGGGGTTGCTTCGAGTGCGCTCGAACGCGTTGGCTGTGGAGTCATGAAGTACACGCAGCTCGGACGCACCGGACTCAAGGTAAGCCGACTCGTCCTCGGGACGATGAACTTCGGCCCGCTCACCAATGAGGCCGACAGTCACACGATCATGGACGCCGCGCTCGACGCGGGCATCAATTTCTTCGATACCGCCAATGTCTACGGCTGGGGCGACAACAAGGGCCGTACCGAGGAGATCCTCGGCACCTGGTTCGCCAAGGGCGGCGACCGCCGCGACAAGGTCGTCCTCGCCACCAAGGTCTACGGGAACATGGCCGGCGACGGCCCCGCGTGGCCCAACCACGACAAGCTCTCCGCCCTCAATATCCGCCGCGCGGTCGACGCCAGCCTCAAGCGGCTCCAGACCGACCACATCGATCTCTACCAGTTCCACCACATCGACCGCGACACCCCGGTCGAGGAGATCTGGCAGGCCATCGACACCCTGATCCAACAGGGCAAGATCATTTACGCGGGCTCCTCCAACTTCCCCGGCTGGAAGATCGCCCAGACCAATGAGACGGCCCGCAGGCTCGGTTCGTACGGCCTGGTCAGTGAGCAGTGCCTGTACAACCTGGCCGAGCGCCGCGCCGAGATGGAGGTCATCCCGGCCGCGCAGGAGTACGGCCTCGGGGTCATCCCCTGGTCACCGCTGAGCGGCGGTCTGCTGGGCGGCGCGATCCGCAAGGAGCGCGAGGGCGGCGGATCCCGTACGTCCGGAGGCCGTTCGGGCAGCGGGCTCGCCAATACGGCGATCCGGGCGCAGGTCCAGTCGTACGAGGACCTGCTCGACAAGCACGGCATCGAGCCGGGCGAGGCGGCTCTGGCCTGGCTGCTCACGCGGCCCGGGGTGACGGGCCCGATCGTCGGCCCGCGGACGCTGGAGCAGCTGGAGTCGGCCGTGCGCGCGGTCGAGCTGGAGCTGTCGGAGGAGGTCCTGTCCTCGCTGGACGAGATCTTCCCGGGTCCGGGCCCGTCGCCGGAGGCGTTCGCCTGGTAGTTCTCGGGTACCTGGTCAGTACGCCGACGCCCGTACTGACCAGGTAGTACGCCGACGACCAGGGCCGCGACGCGGCCGAGGGCGGCCGGGGCCGGTGACCAGCCCCTGTCCGATCGGACAGGCGCTGAGGGCTCTCCCGTAATTCCCGGCGGGTGCGCGGCGTCAGCTGCCGCGCACTGATCCACCAGGGACAACGGGACAGCCCTTGGGGCGTGTTTCAGAAGTCCCGTCCGCACCGCCCGCCCTGCGCGCGGACGACGCTACTTCTGAAACACGCCCTAGCCGACCGCGGCCGCCACAGCGATGATCGCGAACATCAGCACAAGCACGACCGCCATGATGCGGTTCCGGGTTTTGGGGTCCACACATCGAGGTTAACGGCCGGGGGTGACAGCACCGGCGCCCGGGTTACCCGGGCGCCCCCGGCCGGGCCCTGCCGAGCGGGCAGCGCACGACCGCCTCATACCGCGGCTGCTCCCGCGCCACCCCGCTCACCGGCAGCCGGCTGTGTACGAGCACCAGCTCGGCCACCTCCCAGGGCGTGCCCGCGAACCCGCCGAGGGCCTCCACGTACAGCGGCAGGTCCACGTCCGTACTGTCAGTCATGTCCGTACCGCCGGTCACATCTCTACCGTCGGTCACATCCCTACGGCCGCCACGGCTGCGCGCGAGCGTCAGATGCGCCTGGTAGTGGCGGTGTTCCTCCATCGGCACCCCGGCCCGCCGCGCCGCCGCACCCGCGCGCTCCGCGAGAAGGCGCAAGTCGCCGATCCCCCCGGCGGCCCCGGCCCACAGGGCCCGTCCGCCGAAGTGCCCGCCCCCATGGATACGGAGCGGAAACGGCTCCGTACGCCGCGCGGCCCGCTCCAGCCGCTCGGTCAGCTCGGGCAGCAGCCGGTCCTCGACCTCCCCCATGAAGGCGAGCGTGAAGTGCCAGCCGCCGCGGCCGGTCCACCGCAGCCCGTCGGCGCCGGGCAGCACCTGAAGCGCGTCCACGGCACGGGCCAGTTCCCCGACGGCTTCGGCGGGCGGCAGCACGGCGGCGAACAGTCTCATAGTCATACGGCCGAGTCTCCCAGCCGTCCGAAAGCAGGACGCTCGTGGCCGATGGGACTTCGCGGACGTGGAGTTCATCGCCGAGGTGATCTCGAAGGACACGGCCGCCAACGACTACGGCCCGAAGAAGGCCGTATACGCCGCGGCCGGCATCCCCGTCTACGTCATCGCGGATCCGTACACCGGCAGGTGCCACGTCCACACGGATCCGAAGGAGGGCGAGTACACGGGCGAACTCACAGCCACCTTCGGCATGGAAATCGACCTCACCATCGCCGGCTCAGCCCTGACGTTGCGGACTGACGACTTCCCCCGCCTCTGACACCGCGCCCCGTGGTGGTCCGCACCCAAGTTCCTCGGTCCGGACCACCGTCGCCTCACGCGGCCGTCGCCAGCTCCTCCGTTTTCGGTACGAACGTCACGTGCGGCCGTCCGCCCCGCAGGCCGACCTTCAGCCGTACCCCTGCCACACGGGTCAGGATCAGGCCGATCGTCGCCGCCGCGAGCAGCGAGACCAGGCCGCCCGTCGCGAAGCCGACGCGGGCGCCGTACGTATCGGTGACCCAGCCGAAGAGCGGGCCGCCGATGGGGGTGCCCCCGACGAAGACCATCATGTAGAGGCTCATCACGCGGCCCCGCATCTCGGGGTCGGACGCCATCTGGACGCTCGTGTTGGCGCTGATGTTGGTCGTCATGCCGAGCATGCCGATGGGCAGGAGCAGCAGCGAGAACAGCCAGACCGACGGCGAGAAGGTCACCACGATCTCCAGCGCGCCGAAGGTCATGGCCGCCAGGACGAGCAGCCGCAGCCGGCTGGAACCGCGCCGGGCGGCGAGCAGGGCACCCGCCAGGGAGCCTGCCGCCATCAGGATGTTGAAGAAGGCGTACAGCCCGGCGCCGCCGTCGTAGACCTGGTGCGCGTAGGCCGTCAGCCATATCGGGAAGTTGAAGCCGAAGGTGCCGATGAAGCCGACCAGGACGATCGGCCAGATCAGCTCGGGGCGGCCACGCACATAGCGCAGTCCCTCCCTGAGCTGGCCCTTTCCGCGCGGTACGCGGACGGACTTGTGCAGCTCGTGCTGACGCATCAGCAGCAGTCCGACGAGCGGGGCGCTGAACGACAGGCCGTTGAGCATGAAGGCCCAGCCACTGCCGACCGTGGTGATCAGGACACCGGCGACGGCGGGGCCGATGAGCCGGGCGGACTGGAAGTTGGCCGAGTTGAGACTGACCGCGTTGCGCAGTTGGTCCGGGCCGACCATCTCGGAGACGAAGGACTGGCGGCTCGGGTTGTCGACGACCGTCACCATGCCGAGCAGGAAGGCGATCAGATAGACGTGCCAGACCTGGACATGTCCCGAGAGCGTCAGGGCGGCGAGCGAGAGGCCGCACAGGCCCAGCGCGCTCTGGGTGAAGAGCAGCACCTGACGTTTCGGGTAGCGGTCGGCGATGACGCCGCCATAGAGGCCGAAGAGCAGCATCGGCAGAAACTGGAGAGCCGTCGTGATGCCGACGGCCGCCGATGAGCCGGTGAGGCTGAGGACCAGCCAGTCCTGGGTGATCCGGGACATCCATGTACCGGTGTTGGAGACGACGGCGCCCGTCGCGAACAGTCGGTAGTTGCGGATCTTCAGCGACGAGAACGTCCCGCCGCCGGTCGTGCGCTCGACGGCCGTGCCGTCGGGTATCTCACCGTCGGACAGACCGCTTTCGGGTATGTCACTGTCGGGTATGCCGCTTTCGGGTATGCCGGGTGTGCCGCTGTCGAGCGGACCGTTGTCCTGAATAGCACTTTCCGAGGTGTTGCTCTCCGAAGTCGTGCTCTCCGAGGCGGTTCGATCCGACGCGGATCCGACCGAGTCGGCTCGATCCGAAGTGGCTTCGACCGAGGTGGCTCTGTCCGAGGTGGTGAGGTCGTGGGTGGATTTCGGTGCGGGGGCGGAGTCTGCTCCGGATCCCGTACTCAAAGTGGGTTCGCCTCCTTACAGCGCGCGGATCACAAGTGGGCGAGCTTCTCCAGAACGGGGGCGGCAGCGCGCAGCTTCGCCCACTCGTCATCGTCCAGGCCCTCGGCGAGGGACGCCAGCCAGACATTGCGCTTGCGGCGGCTCTCTTCGAGCATCGCCTCGGCCCGTTCTGTCTGGCTGACCACCTTCTGCCGACGGTCGTCGGGGTGCGGCTCGAGCCTGACGAGACCCTTCGCTTCCAGCAGCGCCACGATGCGAGTCATCGACGGCGGCTGGACATACTCCTTGCGCGCCAGCTCGCCCGGGGTGGCGGAACCACATCGGGCGAGGGTGCCCAGAACCGACATCTCGGTGGGACTCAGCGACTCGTCGACACGTTGGTGCTTCAGACGCCGGCCCAGCCGCATGACGGCGGAGCGAATGGAGTTCACGGCGGCGTCGTTCTCGTCGCCGTGGGGCAGGTCAGGCATGTTGTTAGGGTAACTCATTACCCAATCTAAATACCACCCACATGCACACACCTGAAGGCGGGCTCCGCACCGATCGCGAAGATCATGCGAAAGATCACCCAAACGAGTGAGACCGCTGCGGAAAGTGATGACTCGGGGCGCGCACGGGGCCGACCCTGGTGCGTATGGGATCGACAGTGCTCAGCCTGCGGATCGACGGTGAGCTGCTCGACCGGCTCCGGCGGCATGCCGCCGTACGCGGAATGAGCGTCCAGGACTATGTGGTCCGGACGCTCATCCGTGATGACTTCGACGAACGCTTCAAGTCGGCCGTCGAGGAGACGGAGAAGTTCTACGGGGTGAATGAATACGGGGTGAAATGAGGCGGCCCGCGCCGGGCCCGGCGACTACGTCAGGCCGAGCGCCGGCATCGCGTAGTAGAAGACGAAGACCGCCGAGACGACGTACATCGCCACCGGCACCTCGCGCCCCCGCCCGGCCGCCAGCCGCAGCACGCTGAAGCTGATGAAGCCGATGCCGATGCCGTTGGTGATCGAGTACGTGAACGGCATCATCACCATCGCCAGGAAGGCCGGAACGGCGATGGTGTAGTCGCTCCAGTCGATGTCCCGTACCGAACCGGCCAGGATCAGGAAGCCGACCGCCAGCAGAGCGGGTGTCGCGGCCTGGGACGGGACCATCGTCGCCAGTGGTGTGAGGAACAGCGCCACCGCGAAGAGCAGACCCGAGACGATGGACGCCAGCCCGGTCCTCGCCCCCTCGCCGACACCTGCCGTGGACTCCACGAAGCAGGTGTTCGCCGAGGCCGAGGACGCGCCGCCGGCCGCGACCGCGATGCCGTCGACGAAGAGGACCTTGTTGATACCGGGCAGGTTTCCCTGCTTGTCCATCAGCTTGGCCTCGTCACCGACGCCGAGGATCGTGCCCATCGCGTCGAAGAAGGACGACAGCAGCACGGTGAAGACGAACAGCACGCCGGTCAGGACGCCGACCTTCTCGAAGCCGCCGAACAGACTGAAGTCCCCGATCAGGCCGAAGTCCGGGGTGGAGACCGGATTCCCCGGCCACTTCGGGGTCGTCAGCCCCCAGCTCGGCACCTTCACGAACGCGTCGATGATCATCGCCAGGACCGTCATCGCCACGATGGAGATCAGGATCGCGCCCGGCACCTTGCGGATGATCAGCGCGAGCGTGAGCAGCGCCCCGATGGCGAAGACCAGCACGGGCCAGCCGTGCAGATGTCCGTTGGAGCCGAGCTGGAGCGGCACGGTGGTCTGGGCAATGTCCGGGATACGCGACACGAAGCCGGAGTCGACCAGACCGATCAGCATGATGAAGAGGCCGATACCGATCGCGATGCCCTTGCGCAGCCCGAGCGGCACGGCGCTCATCACGCGCTCCCGCAGACCGGTCGCCACCAGCAGCATCACCACGAGACCGGCGAGTACCACCATGCCCATCGCGTCCGGCCAGCTCATCCGGGGAGCGAGCTGGAGGGCGACGACGGTGTTGATGCCGAGGCCGGCCGCCAGGGCGATCGGCACATTGCCGATGACCCCCATCAGCAGCGTGGAGAAGGCCGCGGTCAGCACGGTCGCGGTGACCAGCTGGCCGTTGTCGAGCTGATGCCCGTACATGTCCTTCGCGCTGCCGAGAATGATCGGGTTCAGCACGATGATGTAGGCCATCGCGAAGAAGGTGGCGAAGCCGCCGCGTACCTCACGGCCCACCGTGGAGCCGCGCTCCGAGATCTTGAAGAACCGGTCCAGCCCGCCGGACGGCTGCCCGGGGGTCGGCGGCTGGACATCGGAGCCGACCGGAGCGGTGGCCGAGGGGGGCATGCGGAACCTCAGTCGTCATACGAGAAGGACGGGCAGGACGGCAAGAAGAACGGATGAGCGAGCGAAATCCAGCCGGACTTGGACATTCAGACGAATAAAACAAGTCAGCCAGAAACCGTATCAGTATGAATACATGAGTCGAAGATCGCTATCTCCGCGCGTAGAGCCTTGCGGCGCCCGCCTCCCCGGCGTCCCGCCCCTGCTCCCCTCAGCCCCGCCCGTGCCCTCCGCCGGCCCCGCATAGACTGACGCGCATGAGCGGTTCTTGGACGGGAACTCCCCGGCGTGCGGCGCCCGAGCCCCTGGAGGGGCCGGTCGTCGGCACCGTCACGGGCGGCACGATCATCTGGTTCGCCCTCTTCCTTCTCCAGCTCCCGTTCTACGGCTGGTTCAGCGACCACGGGCACACCTGGTGGATCTGGACCTGTCTCGCCGGCGGCGGGCTCGGGCTCATCGGCATCTGGTACGTACGGGGACGGGACGCGGCGATCAAGCGCGCGGCAGCCGCGGCGGCAGCCACGTCGGACCGGACGGACGGGACGGACGGCACGGACCGGACGGACAGCGCCGACCACCCCGACGGCACCCCCTGAGACCGACCCCGGCCGAAGTCCCGTCCCGGACCCCTCCCCGTACTGCCTGGGGACGATCCGCCTCGTCCCCGGGTCGGATCTTCCCCCCGGTCGGTGGGTGAACGCGCCCGACCGGCCGTACCGTCGGAACCATGACACAGCGGGCGAAGATCGACACCGACGGCCCCGAGCCGCACGGCCCCGAGCCGCACGGCCGTGGATCTCACGGCCCGTCCGACCCGACCGGCCTGTCCGAGCCGACCGGCCCGGCCGGCTCCAGTGGCCCGGCCATCGACGCGGGCGCCGAACTCGACCCCGTACACCCCATGAGGCCGCCCCGGCCCAGTGACCGCCACGGCGGCCTGACCGCCGCCGAGGTGGCGCGGCATGTCGCCCGCGGCGAGGTCAACGACGTCCCGGTCCGCAGCAGCCGCTCCGTCTCCGAGATCATCCGTGCCAACGTCTTCACCCGCTTCAACGCGATCATCGGCGTGCTCTGGGTGATCATGTTCTTCGTCGCGCCGATCCAGGACACCCTCTTCGGCTTCGTGATCATCGCCAACACCGGAATCGGCATCATCCAGGAGTGGCGCGCCAAGCGGACCCTCGACGGGCTCGCGGTCATCGGCGAGGCGAAGCCGACCGTACGGCGTGACGGCGTCGCCGCCGAGATCTCCACCAGTGAGATCGTCCTCGGGGACCTCATCGAGCTGGGCCCCGGTGACAAGGTCGTGGTCGACGGCGAGATGGTCGAGGCCGACAGCATCGAGGTCGACGAGTCGCTGCTCACCGGCGAGGCCGATCCGGTGCTGAAACGCCCCGGCGACCAGGTGATGTCCGGCAGCTTCGTGGTCGTGGGCGGCGGCGCGTTCCGGGCGACCAAGGTCGGCCGCGACGCCTATGCCGCGCAGCTCGCGGAGGAGGCGTCCCGCTTCACGCTGGTCGACTCCGAGCTGCGCAACGGCATCAGCACGATCCTCAAGTACGTCACGTGGATGATGATCCCGACCGCCCTCGGACTGATCGTCAGCCAGCTCGTCGTCAAACAGACCGACGTCAAGAGCTCCATCGCCAGGACCGTCGGCGGCATCGTCCCGATGATCCCCGAGGGCCTCGTCCTGCTGACCTCCGTCGCCTTCGCGATCGGGGTCATCCGGCTCGGCCGCAAGCAGTGCCTGGTGCAGGAGCTGCCCGCCATCGAGGGGCTGGCGCGCGTCGATGTCGTCTGTCTCGACAAGACGGGCACGCTCACCGAGGGCGGCATGGACGTCCGCGAGCTGCGACCGCTGAACGGCGCGGACGTGACGTACGTACGGCAGGTCCTCGGCGCGATCGGGCAGTCCGATCCGCGCCCGAACGCCAGCCTCCAGGCGATCATCGACGCCTACCGCGACGAGAGCGGACGGTGGCCCGTCACGAAGGCGCTGCCCTTCTCCTCCGCCCGCAAGTACAGCGGCGCCGCCTTCGGCGAGCTGGACGGGGAACCCTCCCGCTGGCTGCTCGGCGCGCCCGATGTGCTGCTCGCCTCCGACGATCCCGCCCTCGCCGAGATCGACCACCTCAACCAGCAGGGCCTGCGCGTCCTGCTGCTCGCCCGCATCGACCGTGACCTGGACGCCCCCGACGCCGCCTCCGGAACCCGCGCGACCGCGCTCGTCGTCCTGGAACAGCGGCTGCGGCCCGACGCCGCCGACACCCTCGCGTACTTCGCGGAACAGGACGTCGCCGCCAAGGTCATCTCCGGCGACAACGCGGTCTCGGTGGGCGCGGTGGCCGGAAAGCTCGGCCTTCCGGGCGCGGAGCACACGGTCGACGCCCGGCACCTGCCCGCCGACCGGACGGAGATGGCCGAGGCACTCGACTCCGGCGCGGTCTTCGGCCGGGTCACCCCGCAGCAGAAACGCGACATGGTCGGCGCGCTCCAGTCACGCGGGCATACGGTCGCGATGACCGGGGACGGCGTCAACGACGTCCTGGCACTGAAGGACGCGGACATCGGTGTCTCGATGGGCTCGGGCTCGGAGGCGACACGCGCCGTCGCCCAGATCGTGCTGCTGAACAACAGCTTCTCGACGCTGCCGTCGGTGGTCGCCGAGGGCCGCAGGGTCATCGGCAACATCACGCGCGTGGCGACGCTCTTCCTGACGAAGACGGTCTACTCGGTGCTGCTGGCGATCCTGGTGGCCTGCTTCCAGGTGGAGTACCCGTTCCTGCCGCGCCATCTGACGCTGCTCTCCACGCTGACGATCGGCATCCCGGCGTTCTTCCTGGCGCTGGCCCCGAACACCGAGCGCGCGCGGCCGAACTTCGTTCGCAGGGTGATGCGGTACGCGATCCCCTCGGGCGTCATCGCGGCGATCGCCACCTTCGCCACGTATCTGCTGGCCCGGAGCCACTACTCGGGTCCTGACGCCCTGAACGCGGAGACCAGCGCGGCCACGCTCACGCTGTTCCTGGTCTCCATGTGGGTGCTGGCGATCGTCGCGCGCCCCTACACCTGGTGGCGGATCGGCCTGGTGGTGTCGATGGGGGCGGTGTTCCTGGTGGTGCTCGCCGTGCCGTGGCTCCAGCACTTCTTCGCGCTGAAACTGGTGGGTACGACGATGCCGTGGACGGCGGTCGCCATCGCGGTGGTGGCGTCGGCGGCGCTGGAGTTCTGCTGGCGTTGGGTGGGCCGCAGATTCACCGCGTAGTTCCCGCCGGATAACGACGAAGGGCCCGGCCGACGGCTGCCGGGCCCTTCTCCGCTGTCGCTAGCGCGCGCTTCCCAACCCCCGCCCGTCCTCCGTCAGTCGAACCAACGGTCCCTGGCCAGCTCCGCCGTCCGCGACGGATCCTCCAGCAGCGCCGCCACCTCGAAGCGCCGCGGCCACTGGCCCGCCGCCCACGCGAGCCCCGCCGCCACGCCCTCCAGCGTGGCCGCGTGCAGCACTCCGTCCGGCGTACGGCGCCAGTCCAGCTCGACGCCGCCCGCGAGGAGTTCCTCGTGTTCCACATAGGTGTCGGGGGTGTCCGCGCCGAGCAGTACGCGGACCGAGTCCGGGACCGTGTGCTCCTCGCCCTCGGTGGTCACCTCCGCCGCGCCGGCCACCACCTCGCTCAGCCGCCGTACCTGAAGCAGGTCGGCCAGCTCGGTCACCCGGGTCGGCGACACCGGCAGCAGTGGCAACCCGCCCGCCAGCGGCAGCAGATCGGGCGCGTCCGCGATCACCGCGTCCGCCGCGTCGGCCACCCGCACCTCGCCGTCGACGACCGCGCGCAACTCGTCCGGGAGCGTCACCTGCTCGGGATCGAGGTCCGCGAGCGCCGTGTAGAGCCCGTGCAGCTGCTCCGGGCTCACCTCCCGCTCCGGGTCCGCCAGCCTCCCCAGCAGCTCCGCCGCGCCGCCCGGCTCGTCCAGCAGCGCGGCGACCGAGGTCCGTACCCCCAGCGCCCGCAGCACCTGTGCGTCGTCGAAGCCCGTAGCGTCCACGGAGTCGTACAGCCCCGCCAGCAGCGGATCACCGCTCGCGGCCCGCAGTCCGGCCGGGCGCCGCCCGTCGAGTACCGGATGGCCGCGCAGCCACCACGCGGTGTACGAACGCACCGTCTCCGTCGTGCCGTCCGGCAGCAGCACCCGTACGGACTGGGTCAGCGCGTCCCGCAGCGGCGGCCGTGCCAACAGCGCCAGCGCCCGCGGCCACGCGTCGTCGTCGACCAGGTCCAGGTCCCGTACGGCCACGATCTCCGTCGCGACCGGCGGCACCGGCGTCTCCGGCAGTCGGTCCAGTACGTCCTCGCACCACACATCGACGGCGTCCAGCAGCCCGGCGTCGTCGGGCTCGGCGAAGTCCCCGTCGCGGGGCTCCAGTTCATCGGGGTCCAGAACGACATCCGTGGCCCGTACGAGCGCGAAGTCCGCCAGGACGCCGCACGCGGCGAGCGGCTGCTCGCCCCAGCGCTCGGCCAGCTCCGCGTCACAGAAGGCGAGTTCGTCCTCGCGGAGCACGGACGCGAACGACCCGCCGGGCAGCACCAGTTCACCGGCCGGCGCCAGCTCCCCGTCCTCGTCGGTCAGCGCCAGCGCGCCGAGCCACGGCTCGTCCCCCGCCTCCAGACCGGCGTCCCGTACGAGACCGAGCACGATCTCGGCCAGTTCCTCCGCGTCGGGCGTGTCGGCCTCCTCGTCCCAGACCTCTCCCGCGTCCAGCGAAGCGGCGACCGCCGCGCGTACCTGGGGGGTCGTCAGTACGGCACGAGGAGTGGCGGGCAGCGCGCCCAGCTTCTCCAGCAGCGGATGCGCGGCCTCCGGATGGGCCACCTTCAGCCCCAGCCGCGCGAGTTCGGCCGATCCCTCGGCGTCCGGCAGCGGCAGCAGGATCTGGCGCGGCCCGATCGTCGTACGCCCATTGGCCAGCGGCACCGGCAGCCCGGACAGCCGCTCGGGATCAACCCCCGCGAGCGACTCGTACAGCCGCCACCACCAGGCCGGCGGCCGCTCCGCGCCCGCGATCCGCTCGATGGCCTCACCGAGCGGCAACCGTCCGACGCCCAGCGTGCGCAGCTCCACCCGCCGCTCGAACCCGGCGGGCAGCAGCGTCGGCAGCACCTCCGCCAGCACGCCCACGGTGTCGGCGCCCGCGCCCTCCACGACCTCCGCCTCGAACGGCCGCAGCGCGGTCAGCTCCTCGCTCGGAGCCGCCGGGGCGAGGAAGGCCACCCGGGGCAGCCGCTCCAGGATCGCGGCCCGCAGCCGGCCGTCCAACTCGCCCTTGCCGAGCGGGCCCGGCACCAGATCGATGGTGCCGGTCGAGACCGGCTCCCAGCCGCCCAGCAACTCCGCGTACGCGTCGGCCGCCTCGCCGACCAGGAAGTCGGTGAGCGGCCCCGGCGCGGGATGGCGCCGTGTGGTGTCGAGCGGCAGCGAGGCGATCAGCAGCGCGGGCACGCCGAGCGGCTCGTCCGTGGGCGTCGGCGCGTGCACGACGGGGACGGTACGGAGCCGCGCCGGGGCGCCCTCCCCGTCCACGGGCACGGCCCAGGTGACCGACCAGTGGGGCCGCAGCCGCTCCTCGACGGGCCGCCCTTCGAGCAGCGCGGGAGGAGTGGCGCCATGGTGGCTGACGACCCGCCAGCGGTGCGTGGCGCCGTCCGCGCTGTCGTCCACGTCGATGTACGGGCCGTCCTGCGAGCGGCGCAACACCCGCACCCCGTCAGGGGTTTCGATCACGACCTCGGCGAGTCCGGCGAGCGTCAGCAGCAGCGCGTCATCGACCTCGGCGAGGAGCCGCGCCACCAGATCGGCGGCGGTGCCGTCCCGCAGCGGCAGGATCACGGCGGTGTCGTACCCCTCGGGGGCCGTGCCCTCCGCAGGCAGCGGCAGCCGCAGCAGCGGTACGTGTCCATTACGGCGCCGCAACTCGTCCCCGAGACCGGGGCTCGCCTGGGCCGCCGCCCCGGCCAGTTCGCGGGCCTCCGCGAGGGACCACCGCACCCCGCCGTGCCGTCCGATGACGGCGGGCTCGTCGCTCACGGCGAGCACGGCGGCGAACCCGACACCGAACCGGCCGACGGCGCTCTCGTGCCCCTCACGCTTCGCCGAGGCGCGCAGCGTACTGAGCGACTCAACGCCGATCGCGTCGAGCGGCGCGCCGGTGTTGGCGGCCACGAGTACGGCGGGGCTCTCGGGGTTGCCGTCCGCGCCGCCGGGCCGCAGGGTCAGCCTGAGCCGGCCGGGCACGCCGGCGCGGGCGGCCGCGTCGGCGGCGTTCTGGGCCAGCTCGATGACAAGCCGGTCGCGGTAACCGCCGAGCGCGAGGTCTTCCTCGGCGTTGGCGTCCTCCCGGAAACGCGCGGGGCTGGCCCCCCAGGCATCGAGCACCCCACGCCGCAGCCGAGCCGTCCCGAACGGGTCGGCCCCTTCGGTGGTCCTGACGCTCACGCTGTGACTCCGCTCTTTCGCTGTCGCGTACGTGCGGGCCCGAAGGTACCGCGATGCGGTGTCCTCCGGGGGGTGCGGGTGCGCCTCCGGCGGGGGGCGGGTGCGGGTGCGGTGCGCCTCCGGCGGGGGGGCGGGGTGCGGTACGGGGTGCGGGGGGGGCGGGGTGCGGGTGCCAGGTGCGGGTGCCGGGTGCGGGTGCCGGGGCCCGGGGCCTCCGGAGGTCCGTGTCCGGACTGCGCTGCGATCGATATGCGACTCCGTCGCGTGGTCACCGCGCTTCGCGCGAGCTGCGACGCTTTACGTCCTGACACGCACCTCCTGCGACCCCGACCCCCTCCCCCCGGCGGTCAGCTCCCACCCGCAGCCCGGCTGGGGGATTGGGGGTAGGTGCGGCCCGGTGGCCCCGGCCACTCGCCATCTCGGCGGGGGTGAGTGGGCCGGTGCGCCAGAGCCTGGCCACTCACCGCCTCAGCACCGGGTGCGGGAGGATGCCGCCGCCTCCGCCCGCCCTCGCGCACGACCCCGTGGCTTGTGCGGGCGGTGAAGGGGGGCGCGCAGGGGTCGTGTCCGGGACACTAAAGCGTGATGTGTGGCGCGCGACCGCCCGTGCCCTGACTGTGGGCAGCTGCGCGCCAAAATCATGCCGTCCAGGGCGTGAGCCCCGGAGCGCCACCCGGCGACAACCCGCACCGCACCACCGGCCCCAGCCGAAACGCGGCCGGACAACGACCCCCGCCGGACGGCGCACCGCGACGCCCGGCGGGGACCCGCACCCGGAAACCGGCCCCGGGCCAAAGACGACCGCACCACGGCCCCCAGCCGGGAGGCTAAGAGTGGCCCAGGTCCTCCGACTCGTCCTCCGCCGTGATCACCGACCCGCTGTCCGCCGGCGGTCTCAGCGGAAACGCGTCCGTCGCCATCGAGTCCAGTACCGGCGCCGCCCGCCGCGGCGGCTTCGGCATCACCGCCGCCTCGGAGTGCCCCCCGCATCCGTACGCCAGCGACACGACCCGCCCGTCCGCCGGCGAGAACTCGTTCGCGCAGACGCCGAAGGCCTGCCGCAGCGAGCCCGCCAGCGGCAGCAGGAAGCCGCAGGTCACGCATGGCGCGGGCGCCGCCTGTGCCATCGGGGTCTTCGCGCCGAACGCCTCGTCCCAGCGGTCCGCCGCCGCGTGCAGCCCGTACCGCGACAGCACCCGCGCCCGGCGCATGCCAAGTTCCTCGGCGACCGACGCGATCGAGCCACGCTCGGGCGCGGGCGACGTGTCCGTCGCGCGGTCGGCCGGTTCGAGAGCCTCCGGCCCCGCGTCCTCCGCCTCGACGAGGTCCGCGAGGTTCTGCGGGGTCACCGCGTCCGGCAGCACCGAGTTCGGCGGCAGGGCGTCCGCGCCGGAGTAGCCGGGCTCCAGCCGCAGATCCTCGGCCTCGGTGGGCAGCAGATCGCCGGGGCCCATGTCCCCGGGCCGCAGCCGTTCGCTCCAGGGCACCCACTCGGGAGCCAGCAGGGCGTCGGGGCCGGGCAGCAGCACCGTTTCGTCCAGCGTGACGACCTTCGCGCGGGATGCCCGCGCCACCGTCACCGCCCAGCGCCAGCCCCGGTAACCGGGCTCCTTGCACTCGAAGAAGTGCGTGACGACCCGGTCCCCGTCCGCCACCACCGAGACATGTTCCCCGACGACACCGGGCGCGGCGGCCTCCTCGGCAGCCGACCTGGCGAGGTCTACCGCCTCGGCGCACAGGCGGTCGGGGGTTCGGCTTCGCGTCGTCGCAGCACTCACAGGTCTCGCTTCTCTCCTACGCCGTCTCACGGGTGCGCCGGCCGATTCGCGATGTACGAGCCGAGGGCGGAGCGGACCAGAGGGCCGCATCGACGTCCACGCCCGATCTCTCCTCGGGCACACCTATCGTTATCCATTCTGCGGGATGACGAAGAGGCGCGCGGCCGAGAACAACCGCCGGTGGCGCGCTACGCACGCTACCCCCTCTGTCGCCCCCCGCCCACCTGCACGCCGCCTTTCCCGGACTTCGGACCACACCGCAACCAGGCCGTGACCCGGGGAAACCCCATGGCGGAAGGCCGACAATGTGTTCGGATCCGGCTGGGAGAGATTCCGGGCGCGTTCGCCGTTCCGGCGCCGGAACGCCTCGCTCCGGTACCAGCCGGTGAACTCCCTCCGGCTCGCCGGTGACCCGGGCCGGCTCGTCCGTCATGGCAGCGTCACGGCCCCGTCACGCTCGGGTTCGGTTCGCACCAGGGGCCCTTGGGGCACTATGACGAGGTGGCAGCCGTGAGGTCGTCCGACACACGTACGTCCGGCCCGCTCCGGAGGACCGGGCGGGCCATCGGTCATGCCCTGCGGCTCCCCTTCACGGCCGGGGCGAGGGGAATCCGCAAGGCCACGCACGCGCACGGCGCGGGTGAGTCGGGGCTCGGCAAGCTGATCGAACTGCACGCCGTGAACGGCGCGGGCGATGTCATGATCACCGTCGCTCTCGCGTCCACGGTCTTCTTCTCCGTGCCGACGGACGAGGCGCGGGGCCGCGTCGCGCTCTATCTCGCCGTCACGATGGCGCCCTTCACCCTGCTCGCCCCCGTCATCGGCCCGCTCCTCGACCATCTCCCGCACGGCCGCCGCGCCGCCATGGCCTGCGCCATGTTCACCCGGGCCGCGCTCGCGATCCTTATGTCGACCGCCGTCATCACGGGCAGTCTGGAGCTGTATCCGGCCGCGCTCGGGGTGCTCGTGGCGTCGAAGGCGTACGGGGTGGTCCGCAGCGCGGTCGTGCCCCGGCTGCTGCCGCCCCGTTTCTCGCTGGTACGGGCCAACTCCCGGGTCACGCTGGCCGGGCTGCTGGCCACCGGCGTGGCGGCGCCGATCGGCGCGGGACTGCATCAGATCGGTCCGAGGTGGCCGCTGTACGGCGCGTGTCTGATCTTTCTCGTCGGAACGTTCCTGGCGTTCACGCTGCCGCGCAAGGTGGACTCCGCGAAGGGCGAGCGCAGGGCGCGGCTGGTCACGGTCGTCCAGGGGAAGAAGCGGAAGCCCTCGCTGCGTACGGTCGGCCCGGCGGTGCTGCACGGTCTCCAGGCGAACGCTTCCCATCGCGCCCTCTCGGGCTTCCTGACCTTCTTCCTCGCCTTCCTGCTGCGCGAGCACCCGCTGTTCGGTCACAGCGCCGTCGTCTCCCTGGGCATCGTGGGCGTCGCCGCGGGTGCGGGCAACGCCCTGGGTACGGCGGTGGGCGCCTGGCTGAAGGCGCGTGGTCCGGAACTGATCATCGTCACGGTCCTGGGCATCGCCCTCACCGCGGCGATCGTCGCGGCGCTGCTCTTCGGCGGCGTGATGATGGCGGTGCTGTGCGCGGTGGCCGGTTTCACCCAGGCCCTGTCGAAGCTGTCCCTGGACGCGGTGATCCAGCGGGATGTCCCCGAGCAGGTACGGACCTCCGCCTTCGCCCGTTCCGAGACGCTGCTCCAGATGTCCTGGGTGGTGGGCGGCGCGATCGGTATCGCGCTGCCGCTCAACGGCGTGCTGGGCATGTCGGTGGCCGCGGCGATCGTCCTGATCGGGGCGATCACCGCCGGACGCGGTCTGCTGTCCGCGGCCCGGCGCGGCACGGCCCATGCGCGCATCGCGTGACACCGGCCGACAGGGCACCCCGACGTGACACCCGGCGACATGGCACCGGCCGGGCACCGGCCCGTCCGGCGCCCCCGGTACGTCCGTTGACGGCTCGCCGTACCCCCTCGCGGCGTGGACGCGGGCGACCGATAGCCTTCGCCCCATGACCGTTGCGTTCTTCTCTGGTAGGTCCCGCCGGGCCGGCGCCGCCCTCGGCGCGGTGTCCGCCGGGCTCCTCGTCCTCGCCGCCTGTGAAAAGCCGACGCCGCTCGCGACCGTGACGGTCGGTGACAACTCGATCAACACCGCGGCGGCCTGCTACAACGACGGCAACGCGATCAAGACCGCCGACATCCAGCCCTGCCTGAACAAAAAGGCGGAGAAGGTCGTCGAGATCTCGATGGACGACAAGGTCCGCTTCGGGGTCGACCCGGCGATCGCCGAGCACGGCTGGACGCTCTTCATCAACGGCCAGCAGGCCGAGCAGGAGCCGTACAAGAAGACCTACCGGACCATCCCCGGCAACGCGTTCTTCTCCACCCAGACCGGCGAGACCACGAGCGACACGCAGGTCAGCATCGTCGAGACCAACGGCAAGACGCTGACCGGCATCTGGCACTTCGAGTTCAAGAAGATTTCCTGACCGACCCGGTGATCCGGCGGCCGGTACGGCCCCGGAGACCGGGCGCCCCTGGAGGCTCCCGCCATGCGTGTACTTGTCGTCACGGCGGTGGCTGCGGAAGCGGACTCCGTCGCCGCGGGCCTCGAACGGTTCGCGGGCGCCGGTGTCCGGGAGCTGACGGGTGGGTACGAGATGACGACCCACGCGCAGTTCACACCGCGGCCGGGGTCCGTGCGGATACCGGTGGTGGAGGTCCTGGCGGGCGGCGCGGGACCGGTGGCGGCCGCGGTCGCCACGGCGACGGCGCTGGCCGCCTCCCCGTACGACCCTCCGTACGATCTGGTCATCTCCGCCGGTATCGGCGGCGGCTTCGCGCCGCACGCCCCGCTCGGCTCGCTCGTCGTCGCGGACACGATCATCGCCGCGGATCTGGGCGCCGAGACCCCCGACGGCTATCTGCCGGTCGAGGAGCTGGGTTTCGGCCGCAGCGTCCACTCGCCGCCGGCCGCGCTGACCGCCCGGTTGTCGAAGGTCCTGGACGCCGATCCGCGAGTCCGCTCGGTCCTCGCGCCCGTCCTCACCGTCACCACCGCGACCGGCACGGCCGCCCGTACCGCCGAGCTGACCGCGCGTCATCCGGGCGCCGCCGCCGAGGCGATGGAGGGCTTCGGTGTCGCGGAGGCCGCCGCCGCCCACTCCGTACCGTGCGCCGAGATCCGCGCCATCTCCAACACCGTCGGCCCGCGCGACCGCGCCAGTTGGCGGATCGGCCAGGCGCTGGACGCGCTGCGGTACGCGTTCACGCTGCTCACCCCCGTATTCGAGGAGCCGTCATGACCCCGCCCCCGTTGCAGATCGCCTACTCGCCCTGCCCCAACGACACCTTCGTCTTCGAGGCGTGGGCGCACGGCAGGGTCACCGGCGCGCCCGACATCGACGTCACGTTCGCGGACATCGACATCACCAACGGCATGGCGGAGCGCGGGGAGTTCGACGTACTGAAGGTCTCGTACGCCGTGCTGCCCTGGGTCCTGGAGGAGTACACCCTGCTGCCCTGCGGCGGCGCGCTGGGCCGGGGCTGCGGCCCGCTCGTCCTGACGAAGGAGCCGGGCGCGGATCTGACCGGCAGGACCGTCGCCGTACCGAGCGAGCGCTCCACGGCCTATCTGCTCTTCCGGCTGTGGGCGGCGGATATGGTCCCCGGCGGGGTGGGCAAGGTCGTCGTGCTGCCCTTCCACGAGATCATGCCCGCGGTACGCGACGGCAAGGTGGACGCCGGACTCGTCATCCACGAGGCGCGGTTCACGTATCAGGACTACGGGCTGCACCGCCTCGCCGACATGGGCGAGCACTGGGAGTCCACGACCGGGCTGCCGATCCCGCTCGGCGCGATCATCGCGAAGCGCTCGCTGGGCACCGAGGCGCTCCAGCTGCTGGCCGAGTCGATCCGCAGGTCGGTACGGATGGCCTGGGACGATCCGGAGACCTCACGGCCGTACGTGCTGGCGCACTCCCAGGAGATGGACCCGGCGGTGGCGGACCAGCACATCGGGCTGTACGTCAACGAGTTCACCGCGGACCTGGGCGAGGACGGCTACGCGGCGGTCCGCGGGCTGCTCACCCGCGCCGCGGCCGAGGGGCTCGTACCGCCCCTCGGCCACGATGCGCTGCGTTTCGTCTGAGAGGCCCCACCTCTGTGCGCGGCCTCTGAACCGCCAGGCCGGTCAACAGCCCGGATCACACGTCCGAACCGCCCCCGCGCGGCTCACACGTCCAGTTGGTCGGCCACCGCGCGCAGCAGGCCGGCGATCTTCCCGCCCTGCGCCTTGTCGGGGTAGCGCCCGCGCTCCAGCATCGGCGTGATGTTCTCCAGCAGCGTCGTCAGATCCTGGACGATCGAGGCCAGTTCGTCGGGCTTGCGCCGCTGGGCCGCCGCGACCGAGGGCGTCGGGTCGAGGACCGTCACCGAGAGCGCCTGGTCACCGCGCTGTCCCGCTACCACGCCGAACTCGACGCGCTGGCCTGGCTTGAGCGCGTCGACTCCGGCGGGGAGGACCGACGAGTGCACGAAGACGTCGCCGCCGTCGTCGCGGGAGAGAAAGCCGAAGCCCTTCTCGCTGTTGAACCACTTGACCTTGCCGGTAGGCACGTCTGTCCTCGTCCTCGTACTCGTTGGGGCGCCGGAGGGTGTCGACACCCCCCGGCGCGCGCAGAAAACGGCTCTGGATAGCACTACAGCGGGTCCATCGACCCGCCATCACCAAGGCTAATGGTCCAGAGGCTGGTGACAAGACGTCGCCGGATGGTTCCTGTCCGCTGCTTTCCGCAGGGAACTACCCTGGTGGCGTGACTGCTACTCCTGAATCCCGTGCGACGGAAGAGGCCGGACCCGGCGACGGGCTGGTCCGTATCGGCGCGATCGTCTTCATCGTCGGCGCCCTCGCCACCCTGATCACCGTCGCGCCGCTGTTCCTCGGAACCGAGCCCTTCCCGTCCATCGCGTACGCCGTCTGCATGCTGATGGGAGTGGGTTTCCTGATCGCGGCCGCGGGTGTGCTGCGTTCGATCGCCGCTCAGCGGCGGCGGGCCAAACCGGCCGCGTAGCCCTCCAGCCAGGTGGGGAAGGCCGTCAGATCGGGCAGGATCACATCGGCTCCGGCCCCGCGCAGCGTCTCCTCGTCGCACGGCCCGGTCGGTACGGCGACGGCGAGCGCCTCCGCCGTGAGCGCCCCTCGCACATCACCGATGTGGTCGCCGACGAACACCGACGCGCCGTGCTCCCGCAGCGCCTCGCCCTTGGCCTCGGCCCACAGCCAGCCGATCACCGCGTCCGGCGCGATCCCGAGGTGGGTCAGGTGGAGCTTGGCGTTCGGCTCGTGCTTGGCCGTGACGACGATCGCGCGCCCGCCCAGCTCCTGGACGGCGGTGACGGCCTCCCGGGCGCCGGGCATCGCCCGCGTCGGCGGGATGGCGAATGTGGGATAGATCTCCCGGTAACGGTCGGCCACTTCAGCGACCCGCTCCTCCGGAAACCAGTGCGCCAGCTCCTGTTCGAGCGGCGGCCCGAGCCGGGTGACCGCGAGATCGGCGTCGATCGGCACCCCAGTCTCCTCGGAAAGCGCCTGGTAGACGCGGCGAATCCCGGGCCGTGAGTCGATCAGGGTCATATCGAGGTCGAAGCCGACGGTGAGCGGTTGCCGAGCCGTGAGGGAAGCCATGGGGCCATTGTGCCCAGGCGGCCGGTACGTGCGTCGGGCCCCGGCGGATGGCTGGAACCGGATGCTTAGACTTAGCCAAGCCTAACCATTGCTCGTCCGTCTTCACCCGTCCGTCTTCGCCTGTCCGGTCCCATCTGTCCGGTCCCATCTGTCCGGCTCCATCTGTCCGGCCTCGGCCGCCTGCCCCCGTCCGTCCTGCCGCACCGTCCGATTGGTTCCGATGCCAGCCGCCGCCCCGCCGATCCACAGCACCAGACACGCCCTGGTCGCCCGCCGTATCGGCTGGACGGCAGCAGCCGTCGTGGCCGTGCTGCTCTCGATCCTGCTGAGTCTCGCGGTCGGGGCGCGCGCCGTCGCTCCCTCCGCCGTCGTCGACGCACTGCTGCACGGCGGCCACAGCGACGACGCCGAGGTCATCCGTCAACTACGGGTGCCGCGCACGCTCATCGGGCTGATGGTCGGCGCCGCGCTCGCCCTGGCGGGCACCGTCCTCCAGGGCATCACCCGCAATCCGATCGCCGACCCCGGCATCCTCGGCATCAGCCAGGGCTCCTCCGTGGGCGTCGTCCTGGCCATCGCCTTCGCCGGGGTGCACACGCTCTCCGGCTATGTCTGGTACGCCTTCGCGGGCGCGGCGGTGGCGTCGGTGGCGGTGTACGCGATCGCCTCCGGCGGACGCGGCGGCGCGACCCCGGTCAAACTCGCCCTCGGCGGCGCGGCGATCAACGCGCTGCTGGTGTCCGTGACGATGGGCGTCCTCACGACGAACGCGGCGACGCTGGACGAGTTCCGCTTCTGGCAGGTGGGTTCGATCGCGGGCCGCGACGCCGAAGTGGCCGGTCAGGTCTGGCCGTTCCTGCTGCTCGGCACGGTACTGGTGATATCCGTGGCCCGCGGCCTGGACGCCCTGGCCCTCGGCGAGGACGTGGCGAAGGGCCTGGGCCAGAATGTCGCGGCCGTCCGGATCGTCGGCGGCCTCGGCGCGACCGTACTGACCGGAATGGCGGTCGCGGCGGCGGGACCGATCGCCTTCATCGGGCTCGCCGTTCCGCATATCGCCCGCGCGATCGTCGGCTCGGACCACCGCTGGGTGCTCCCGATGGCGGCCCTGATCGGCCCCGTGATGCTGCTGGTCTCCGATGTCATCGGGCGGATCCTCTTCCCGCCGAGCGAGGTCCCCGCGGGTGTGATGACGGCCCTGCTCGGGGTGCCGTTCCTGGTCACTCTCGTACGCCGGAAGGCGGTGTCGGCATGACGACGGCTCTCAAGGAAGCCCCGGAGCGCGTCGCCGGGGCGGGCAGGGCCCGCCCGGCGGGCTATGCGCGGGTACGGATCGGACGCGCCTCGCTCCTGCTGCACCGGCGGGCGGCGGTCGTGGCGGTCGCGCTCGCCGTCGCGCTGGCCGCCGTGTGCGTGGCCTATCTGAGCGTCGGCGAGAGCTTCGTACCGCCGTCCGAGGTCCTGAAGGTGCTCCTCGGACAGACCTCGCCGGACGATCTGGTGGTCGGCACCCTGCGGCTGCCGCGCATGGTGGTCGGGCTGCTGGTCGGGCTCGCGTTCGGCATCGCGGGCGCGCTGATCCAGACCGTCGCGCGCAACCCGCTCGCCAGCCCCGACATCATCGGCATCAGCCAGGGCGCGAGCGCGCTCACCGTCGGCGCGATGACCTTCGGTGTCACCTCGTACACCGTCCTTCCGTATCTCTCCGTGGCCGGCGGCATCGCCGCCGCGGCGCTGGTGTACGTCTTCGCCTGGCGCGGCGGCCTGCACGCCACCCGCTTCGTGCTCATCGGCATCGGCTTCGCGATCGCCCTGCGCTCCATCACCACGCTCTTTCTGACCAAGGGCGACTATCTGGTCGCCCAGCAGGCCCAGGTCTGGATGACGGGCTCGCTCAACGGCCGGGGCTGGGACTCCGCCGCGCCGCTCGGCTGGCTGCTGCTCGCGCTGGTGCCCGCGGTGCTGTGGGCGGCGCGCGCGCAGCGCACGGTCTCGATGGACGACGACACCGCCACGGCCCTGGGCGTACGGCTCGGCCGTGTACGGCTCGGGCTCGTCCTGCTCGGTGTGGTGCTCGCGTCGGTCGCGACGGGCGCGGCGGGTCCGGTGGACTTCGTGGCGCTGCTCGCGCCGCAGATCGCCCGGCGCATGACCCGTACCGCGCAGATCCCGCTGCTGTGTTCGGCGCTGATGGGCGCGGTGATCGTCGTTCTCGCCGATCTGCTGGCCCGCAAGCTGCTCTCGCCGACCGAACTCCCGGTGGGTGTACTGACGGCGGCGGTCGGCGCCCCGTATCTGATCTGGCTGATCGTTCGCGGCCGTACCGCAGGAGGCAAGGCATGAGCAGGATCGTGGCCCGCGAGCTGACGCTCGCCTACGAGGACCGCACCGTCGTCCACGAACTGGACCTGGCCGTCCCCGACGGGCAGGTGTCGGTGATCGTCGGCCCGAACGCCTGCGGGAAGTCGACGACCCTGCGCGCGCTCGGCCGGCTGCTGAAGCCGCGGGGCGGTTCCGTACTGCTGGACGGTACGGAGCTGGCGCGGATCCCGACCCGGAAGATCGCGCAGTCGATCGGCCTGCTCCCGCAGTCGCCGGTCGCCCCGGAGGCCATCACGGTCGCCGACCTGGTCTCGCGCGGCCGCCAGCCGCACCAGCACTGGTGGCAGCAGTGGTCGGACGAGGACGAGCGCGCGGTGACGGACGCCATGGAGCGTACGAACGTGACGGCCCTCGCCGACCGCTCGGTGGACGAACTGTCGGGCGGTCAGCGCCAGCGGGTGTGGATCGCGATGGCGCTGGCGCAGGAGACGGATCTGCTGCTGCTCGACGAGCCGACGACGTTCCTGGACATCGCGCACCAGGTGGAGGTGCTCGATCTGGTCCGCCGCCTCAACCACGACCAGGGCCGTACGGTCGTGATCGTGCTCCACGACCTCAACCAGGCGGCGCGGTACGCGGATCACCTCGTCGCGATGAAGGCGGGGCGGATCGTGGCGGAGGGGCGGCCGGGAGAGGTCGTGACGGCGGAGCTGGTACGGGAGGTCTTCGGCCTGGAGTCGGTGGTGGTCCCGGACCCGGTGACGGGATCGCCGCTGGTGGTGCCGAGCGCGCCGTACCGGCCGGGTGGTGACCCCTCGTAAGCGTCTCGGGCTCGCCCGCAACTCGTAAGCCTCCCGGGCTCCCCGCTGCCTCTCGGCCTCTTCCGCGACGGGGCCCCGCTCGCCCCTCGCCTCGCCCCCGCCTACCCCGCCGACTTCCGCCGCGCCCGCCAGACCAGATACAGCGCGGAGGTCACCGCCGCCGTGCGGAGCACCACCGGCCAGGCGCTGGAGAGGACGTCGGCCATCCCGTCCTCCGGGATCGCCTCGCCCCAGCGGCGGTCCAGCCGGCCCCAGAGCCAGACCAGACCCCCGGCGACCGAGATCCCGGGGAGGCCGAAGACCGCCCATTTCGCCTCGGCGCGGGAGAGCGTGCGGGAGGCGTACGCGAGGAGCCAGCCGCCTCCCAGGGCCAGCAGGGAGCCGAACACCGCTCCGGTGACCAGCAGCGCGGCGGCGAGCAGCAGGAACGGGTGGGAGACGCCGCCGGCCCGCTTCTCCGGGCTCCGGCCCTTGCCCTGGCCCTGGCGCTTTCGCGACAGCCGGGGGCGCCAGTTGCGACGGCCCGCGCCCTGCGGCGCCTCGTGCGCCTGGTCCCGCGGGTCCGGCGTCGTGTCCGCATCCTCGGCGGCCTCGGCGGCCTCGGCGCCCTCCGCCGTCTTGCCCGGCTTCTCCTTCGGCGGCGGCTTGAGTATGTCGGGGATCTCGACCCCGCCCACGAACCCGGGCACGTGGTCGGCCGAGCCCGCGCCCATCGGCCCCGGTTCGATCCGCCACCAGTCGGGCCCCGGGCCGGGCGGACCCAGCTCGTCCATGCCCGCCAGGTGCGGCGGCGACGCGGCGGGCATCGCGGGGGCGGGCGACTCCGACGCCTGCTCCGGGATGACCAGTCTCCTGGCTCCCCTCACCCGGCGGGTGCGCTGCTCCGGCAGCGCGGACCGCGGTTCCGGCGCACGGGCGTCGTCGCCCGAGGCGCCGTCGGAGGCCGCCCGTACCACCGCGTCCGGTGTCCCCAGCCGCCCCAGGATGCGGCGTACGGCGGCCGGGCTGTCCCCGCCGGCCTTCCCACGCTGCTTGTCGATCTCGTTCCGCAGCGACGACACCAGCCGCATCCGGTCCCCGGAGGGCAGATGCCGCTGCTGAGCCTCGTCTCCCACGCGGCTCAGATAGTCATAGACCAGCTGATCGCTCTCGATCCCCACACAGTCCTCCGCACAAGCACGCCCGGCAGCCGCCATCACGACGGATACCCGTAGGCGATCGTGTCGAAGTCACCCCCGTACGTCCACCCCGTGCCCCCGCCCGCGAACGCGCCCGCACATCCGCCCGCGAACCTGCCCGTACATCCGCCCGTACATCCAGTACGAAGAAGGCTCGGCGGCGACCCCATGGCCCGGGGGCGCGGGCAGAGCGCCTCCCAGGGGCTAACGTGGAACGGATGGGGACCCGCGAAGCCTGACCAGGAGGCGCACGTGCCAGAAGGAACCGGCGGTACGCCACCGCGTACGCTCGCGGAGGCCCTGCGTGCCCAGGGTGACGGATCGCTCGTCGCGCTCCTGCGTGCCCGCCCCGATCTGCTCAACCCCGTACCCAGCGACCTCTCACAGCTCGCGACGCGCGCGGGCACCCGCGCCTCCGTCGTACGGGCGCTGGAGCGGCTCGACCGGTTCACGCTCCAGACCGCGGAGGCCCTGGCCGTCGCCACGGAGCCCGCGCCGTACGACACGCTGCGCGCGCTGCTGACCGGCGACGAGGGCGACCCGGAGATCGAGGCGGCCCTGCCCCGCGCGGTGGAGACGCTGCGCGACCGGGCGCTGATCTGGGGCGCGGACGACCGGCTGCGGCTGGTGCGCACCGCCCGCGAGCTGCTCGCTCCCTCCCCCACCCATCCCTCGCCGACCGGGCTCGGCCCGACGGTCGCCGAGGCCACCGCGGGCATGTCGCCGGGCCGGCTCCAGGAGATCCTGACCGCCGCCGGACTGCCCTCCACCCACGATCCGGTCTCCGCCGTGGCCTCGCTCGCCGCGCTCTTCACCGACCGGACGCGGATGGCGTCGCTGCTCGACACCGCCCCCGTGGAGGCCCTGTCGGTGCTGGACCGGCTGGTGTGGGGGCCGCCGTACGGCGAGGTCACCTCCAGCCCCACCCCGCCCGTGCAGTGGCTGCGCGACCGCGGGCTGCTGCTGCCGGCGACCACCCGCACGGTCGTCCTGCCGCGCGAGGCGGCGCTGCATCTGCGCGCCGGGCGCGCGCACCGTACTCCGGAGCCCGTGGCGCCCACCGTCGCGCCCCGCGCCTCGGATGCGAGCGCGGGCGCCCGTCCACAGGTTGTGGACAACACGGCGGCCGGGCAGGCGTACACGGCGCTTGCCACCATCGAGGAACTGGCCAAGGACTGGAACGAGGGCGGCCCGAACGTCCTGCGGGCCGGCGGTCTGTCCGTACGCGACCTCAAGCGCACCGCCACCGCCCTCGACGTGACCGAGTCCGTCGCCGCGTTCTGGGTCGAACTCGCCTACGCGGCCGGACTGTTGGCGGCCGACGGCGAAACCGACGAACGGTACGCCCCGACGCCCGCCTACGACGACTGGCAGGAGCTGCCCGCCCCGGAACGGTGGGCCCGGCTCGCCACGTCCTGGCTGACGGCGACCCGCACGGCCGGTCTCGTCGGCAGCCAGGACTCCAAGGGCCGTACGCTCGCCGCGCTCGGCCCCGATCTGGACCGCGGCGCCGCGCCCGAGGTACGGCGCCGGATCCTCGACCTCCTCGCCACCCTCCCCGAGGGCACGGCCCCCGAACCCGAATCGCTGCTCGCCCGGCTGCGCTGGGAACGCCCCCTGCGTGGCGCGTCCGCCACCGGCCGGCACGACGATCTGCGCGCGCGGCTGGCGGCCTGGACCCTGAACGAGGCGGAGATGCTGGGCATCACGGGCCGGGGGGCGCTCTCGTCGCACGCGCGCGCCCTGCTGGCACCGGACGCCGCCGACGCCGCACGCACCTCTGGTGAACCCGCTGTCACCGCGGACGGCACGCGTGCCCCCGGTGAACTGGCCGCCGCGAGCCTCCGAGCCGTCCGCGCCCTCGCGCCGCTCCTCCCCGAACCGCTCGACCACGTCCTCCTTCAGGCGGACCTCACCGCCGTGGCGCCCGGCCCCCTCCTGCGCCACCTGGCCGAACTGCTCGCCATCGCCGCCGACGTCGAGTCGAAGGGCGGGGCGACCGTCTACCGCTTCACCCCCGGCTCCGTACGCCGCGCGCTCGACGCCGGACAGACGGCCTCCGACCTGCACGACTTCCTCAGGAACCACAGCCGTACGCCCGTCCCCCAGCCGCTCGCCTACCTCATCGACGACGTGGCCCGTAAACACGGCCACCTCCGGGTCGGCGCGGCCTCCGCGTACGTACGCTGCGACGACGAGGCCGTACTCGACGAGATCCTGGCCGACAGACGCTCCCAGGGCCTACGACTGCGCCGCCTCGCCCCGACCGTACTGGCCGCCCACGCCGACGCGGTGACCCTGCTCGACGGGCTGCGCGTCATGGGCTTCGCACCGGCGGCGGAGTCGGCCGAGGGCGACGTGATGATCACCCGCGCCCACGCCCATCGCACCCCACCCAGAACGCCCCCCGCCCCGGTCCCGGACGGACCCCCCGCCCCGGGCACGGCGCTGCTCGGCGCGGCGGTGAAGGCGATCCGCGCGGGCGACCTGGCCGCCACGGTCGTCCGCAAACCGGTCCCCGAACCCTCCGGCTCCGGCTCGGCCGCCCTTGCCTCCGCGGCAGCCGCCTCCAGAAACGGCGCCCTCCCCCGCACCACCTCCGCCGAAACCCTCGCCACGGTCCAGGCCGCCGCCATGACCGGCTCAGCGGTCTGGATCGGCTACGTCAACGCGGACGGCGCGGCCAGCCAACGCGTCATCGCCCCGGTACGGGTGGAGGGCGGCTACGTCACGGGCTACGACCACACGGCGGACGAGGTCCGCACGTACCCCTTGCACCGGATCACGGGCGTGGCGGAACTGGCGGACGACCCGGCCTGAGCCTGCCCCTCCCCCTCTTTTCTGGGGCTCGGTTCGCCTCCGGGGCGCTTTGTGCCGACGTCGACGGTCGACCGTGCTCGATTCGCTCGTTCCTCACGAACCTCCGCCCGCGCGGCGGAGCCACATATCGAGCACAGCCTCCCTTTCGACGTCGACGCGCCCCTTCGGCTCACTCGCCACCGGAAAGACCCCACCCGGAACGAATCGGCACCCCACCCAGCCCGCACCCCGCGAGCCGGTCCGGGCCCGACCGTCCGCACCGACGCTGGATACGCTCGTCTCGTCTTCTTCAGGGAAGTCGTGTACTCCGCTCGGGCACTTGGTCATGACCTGGCCGCCCCATGGCAATGGCAGTCGCAGCGAAGGGTCTCCACGGGCGGCTGGATCAGTGCCTGCCAGGGCAGCCGCGTCTCCCCGGGCCCCGGACACTCCCCGTGCTCGTCGATACGGCAGGCGGGCGCCTTGTACTCGGGTGTCCTGGTGGCCGTCACGGCTTCTCATCCGTCCGGCGTGGCCAGTACCCGTGGGTGTCGCGGTGGAAAGGGCCGCCATGGCCCCCTTGCTCGGTGCCGACATCCTCAACCCGCGCCCGACCGACCCGGAGCAGCTTGGCCACCTCGTCGGGGGCGCACAGCGTTCCCACCTGCTGAACCGGCACAGCCCAGTATGGATTGACGGAGGCGGCTTCCGTACGGTCGGGCCGGGGGATGCCGAGCCAGCCGCCCCGGCCGCGGACCACGGCCTCCGTGCAACGCCACGTCTCGCAAGTCCCGGGCGGTACCAGTGCGTAGTACCAGACGCCTGGGTGACAGATCACCGGGCCGTCGAGGACCTCGGCCAGTACACCGGCCACCACGTTCGGGACACTGCTCTCGGCCGCCGCGTGGACCAGCATCCAGGGCATCCGTACCGCGTCGTACGCGCCGCCGGTGCGCAGCATCGCCGGGCGGCCGTGGTACCACGCCTCCTTGGCGACAGCGGGGTCCGGGCTGGAAGATGTCAGCCATCGGGCGATCGCGCTCTCGATGAACTGGCTCATACGACGGCCCTCGGCTCTGTGTGTCGCAGCTGGTTGGAATATCCGGAGTCCCCTGTGCGGCAGGGCGTACTGGTGACAGCCATAGAGACCTCGTAGGTGCGAAGTGAGCGGTCTTGTCCGAGTGAACGACGGCCAACGGCGCGGGAGCAGGAAGAATCGGTCGAGTACAGCTCCCCGCCGACCGGAAATTCGGGCCGACTCCGCTCACAGATCGGGTTTCGGTGGCTACGGTGGGTAGGTGGAGGGGAACGAGAGCCTCAACGGCGCCATGCGTGAGTGCGGCTACACCCAGGCCGAGTTGGCCGACGCGGTGAACGCCCGTCTGATGTCCCTCGGGTACGAGGGCACAGTGAGCGACCGCACGGTTCGCAACTGGCTGACCGGAAAAACACGTTGGCCGCACCCCCGTCAGCGTGAGGCGTTAGTAGCGGTATTCGGCAGTACCGCCGAGGAGCTGCGGTTCAGCCCACCGGCACCAGGACGACGCCCCTTCACCACTCCGGAGCAGCCCGTGAGGCGCAGGAACTTCCTCACCGCAACCACCGGCACGACGGCCGCCGTAGTCGCCCCGCTCATTACCCAGCACTCTGTGGGCACCTCCGACGTGATCCGGCTCCGCTCCGGCCTGGACGCACTCATGGCCCTGGATGCCACGCGAGGCGGTCACGAGGGCCTGGAGCATGCGGCCCTCGCCGGGGCCGGCGAGGCCCTGGGGAAGCAGAAACAGGCGGCCTCCCAGCGCATCCGCCAGAGGCTGTTCAGCGTGGCCGCCGACTACACGGCGACGGCCGCCTGGTCCGCCATCGACGCCCGCCGGTCCGACCGGGCGCAGAGCCTTCTGGATCGGGCGCTGTACCTGGCAGGAATGGCAGGGGACCCCATCGCGGAGCTGCGGGTCTGGAACTCGTACGCCATGCTGGCGCACCAGCGCGATCAGCACGCCGTAGCAGTGGACTCCGGGTATGCGGCCCAGTCGACGGTCATCGCCCGGCGCAACCCTCTGTTCGGCTCCCTGGCGCACGCCCGTACGGCCATCGCCTACTCCAACCTGGGTGACTGTCAGGCCGCCCTGCGATCCCTGGGATATGCGCAGGAGGCCCTGGACAAGGCGGCTTTGGACGAGCCCCGTCCGAGCTGGCTGGCCTTCTACGGCCCTTCCGAGCTGACAGCCATGACGGCCATCATCCGGGATCGGATCGGTGACCCCGTGGAATCTGAGGCCGCCTCCCACCAGGCCCTGGCTGCCATCCCCGCTCAGTTCCGGCGGAACCGGGCTTTGGCGACCACCCGGCTCGCCCTGGCCCAACTCCACCAGCGCGACATCGACCACGCATGTTGTGCCACGGCCTCGACCGTATTCGAGTTGATGAGTGGCAATCCGATGCCCGGCCGGATGCGGTCTCTGCTCGGGGACTACTACCGGGACTTGATCACCCTTGCGCCGGACGCGAGCGTCGCCAGAGAGTGGGGAGACCGCTACCGATCCGAATGGAGCCGAGCTTGAGCGCCGCCGAGCTGGACGTCCGACACTTCACGCACGAAGACCTGTCGCAGATCGGGCAGACGATCATCGACGTGCACGCCGAAGCCCAAGGCGCCGACAGGGATGACGAGTTCAAGAAGAAGTTCCCCTGGTTCGTGGACCACTGGGGCGGCAACCCGGCCTTCGCCTGCGTGATCGCGTACGACGGTGACGAGCCAGTGGCTTTCGCGTACGGTGCTCCGGCCAACCCGGACCGCGAATGGTGGCGCGAGCACCTCGACCCCGCGCCGATGAAGACCCGTACGTTCGCCTACTCCGAGCTGGCCGTCCGACCGAAGTGGCGCAAGAAGGGCGTCGCCGAGCTGGTCACGCGCATGCTGCTCGAAACCCGGGCCGAGGATCTCGCCGTCCTCCTGGTGGACGTGGAACATCCCAGGGTGCAGACCCTGTACGAGTCCTGGGGCTTCCGGAAAGTCGGGGAGCGTCGGCCCTTTCCGGACTCGCCGGTGTACGCGGTGATGTTGACGGAACTTCCGCTGGGCTGAGCCCGGACGCACGAACGAGCCCCCAGCCCACCGCGGTGATCGGGCCGACCCGCCGGGGGGAGGGGGTCGGGGTCGCAGGAGGTGCGTGTCAGGACGTAAAGCGTCGCAGCTCGCGCGAAGCGCGGTGACCACGCGACGGAGTCGCATATCGATCGCAGCGCAGTCCGGACACGGACCTCCGGAGGCTCCGGGCCCCGGCACCCCGCACCCGGCACCCGCACCCCCGCCGGACGGCGCACCGCACCCCCGCCGGAGGCGCACCACACCCCCATCAGCGCCGCCCCAGCCTGCCGAGCCGCTCACGCCAAGCCGCCGCAGGCGCCGACTTCCGCCCGGCGGACGCACCCGCACCCGCACCCCGCGCGCCCGCCGCACCACCCGCGCCTCCCGCACCCGGCGCGCCCGCCGCGCCCCGCGCGCCCAACGCGTGGAACCGCCGCCCAATCACCCTCCCCACCAGCACATACGCGATCACCGCACCACCCGTGTTCAGGATCACGTCGTCCACATCGAACGCCCGCCCCCGCACCACCGCCCCCTGCGCCAGCTCCACCAGCACCGTCACCACACCCGTCAGCGCCACCACCCGCACCAGCCGCAGCCTGCGCGGCACCAGCACCGGAAGGATCAGCCCGAAAGGCGCCCCCATCAGCAGATTGCCGCCGATCTGCTTGCACGCGGCGAGGAACGTGTAGTCCTCCGCGTACTGCCTCAGCGAGTGTCCTGGCCTGAGATTGGCCCCCGCGATGTCCTCGGACGCGGGGGACGGCGTCAGAGTGAGTTCGGCCAGCACCGCGGCGAACCCCGTCAGGGCGACCAGCGCCACCGTCATGATGAGCATCCGCAGCACAGCACGCGCGGCACGCCCCCACGGGATTCCCCCGGGGGCCCCGGGGGCCGCCTTCGCCGGCTTGGGCCTTTCCTTCTCCGCGGTCATAGACCCCGGGTGCCCCCGCCGGCCGCGGATACGCGGCCCCGCTCCCGATACGCGGCCCGTGCGCCGGATACGCCGTCCCGCCCCCCGGATACGCGCCCCCGTCCCCGATCCGTCGAAGATGCGCGACACTGGTCATTTGGCCACTGGTCATTTGGCCGTGCAGAGCCATCCCGAAAGGCAGCCGCGCGTGAACGGACCCCTCATCGTCCAGAGCGACAAGACCTTGTTGCTCGAAGTCGACCACGAGCAGGCCGATGCCTGCCGCCGCGCCATCGCGCCCTTCGCCGAGCTGGAGCGCGCGCCCGAGCACATCCATACCTACCGGCTGACCCCGCTCGGGCTGTGGAACGCCCGCGCCGCCGGGCACGACGCCGAGCAGGTGGTCGACGCGCTCGTGGAGTACTCCCGGTATCCCGTGCCGCACGCTCTGCTCGTCGATGTCGCCGAGACGATGGCCCGCTACGGGCGGCTCACCCTCTCCAAGCACCCCTCCCACGGCCTGGTCCTGACCTCCACCGACCGTCCCGTGCTGGAGGAGATCCTCCGGTCCAAGAAGGTCCAGCCGCTGGTCGGCAACCGCATCGACCCGGACACCGTCGCCGTCCACCCCTCGGAGCGCGGCCAGATCAAGCAGACGCTCCTCAAGCTGGGCTGGCCGGCCGAGGATCTCGCCGGTTATGTCGACGGCGAGGCGCACGCCATCGAGCTGGACGAGTCGGGCTGGGCGCTGCGCCCGTACCAGAAGCAGGCCGTCGAGGGGTTCTGGCATGGCGGCTCGGGTGTGGTCGTGCTGCCCTGTGGCGCGGGAAAGACGCTGGTCGGGGCCGGTGCGATGGCGGAGGCCAAGGCGACGACGCTGATTCTGGTGACCAATACCGTCTCGGCCCGCCAGTGGAAGCACGAGCTGGTGAAACGCACGTCACTGACCGAGGACGAGATCGGCGAGTACAGCGGTACGAAGAAGGAGATCCGCCCGGTCACCATCGCCACGTACCAGGTGCTGACCACCCGCCGTAAGGGCATCTATCCGCACCTGGAGCTGTTCGACTCCCGTGACTGGGGCCTGGTCATCTACGACGAGGTGCATCTGCTGCCCGCGCCGGTCTTCAAGTTCACCGCCGACCTCCAGGCACGGCGCCGCCTCGGGCTGACGGCGACGCTCGTACGGGAGGACGGCCGCGAGTCGGACGTCTTCTCGCTCATCGGGCCGAAGCGGTTCGACGCGCCCTGGAAGGAGATCGAGGCACAGGGCTATATCGCTCCGGCCGACTGTGTCGAGGTACGGGTCAATCTGACCGACAGCGAGCGGCTGGCGTACGCGACGGCCGAGACCGAGGAGAAGTACCGCTTCTGTGCGACGACCGCGACGAAGCGGAAGGTGACGGAGGCGCTGGTACGCAAGCACCGGGGCGAGCAGACGCTCGTCATCGGCCAGTACATCGACCAGCTCGACGAGCTGGGCGAGCATCTGGACGCCCCCGTCATCAAGGGCGAGACCAGCAACGCGCAGCGCGAGAAGCTCTTCGAGGCGTTCCGGCAGGGCGAGATCTCGGTGCTGGTCGTGTCGAAGGTCGCGAACTTCTCGATCGATCTGCCGGAGGCGACGGTCGCGATCCAGGTCTCGGGTACGTTCGGCTCCCGTCAGGAGGAGGCCCAGCGCCTGGGCCGTGTCCTGCGCCCGAAGGCGGACGGCCACGAGGCCCGCTTCTACTCGGTGGTCGCGCGCGACACGATCGACCAGGACTTCGCGGCGCACCGCCAGCGGTTCCTGGCGGAGCAGGGCTACGCGTACCGGATCGTGGACGCGGACGAGCTGCTGGCGGAGAACTGAGAGCTGGGAGCGAGTGCCGAGAGCCGAGAGCGCGGCCGGGCCTCCGGCCCTCTCGCCTCGACGCCCGTACTCACCCCGTACCCGACGTCGTACTCACCCCCGAGCCGGCCTCCGCGCGCTGCACCGGAAGGACGAGGGCGGAGCCGTCCTTGCCCGCCCCCGCGCCCGTGCGCCACACCGCGAACGCCAGCAGCCCCAGCGCGAACAGCGGGTACGGCGACGCCGGCAGCTGCTGCCACCACGGCAGCCGGAGATCCAGATCGCCGTCGTGCGGCACGATCCAGAAACTGCGCGCCGTCCAGACCACCCCGACCGCCGCGGCCGTACGGAACCGGCGCTCCGCGATCAGCACCGCCAGCAGCGGTACGCACCACACCCAGTGGTGCGACCAGCTGATCGGCGATACGAGCAGCGCGGTCAGCGCCATGACCAGCACGCCCCAGGTCTCCAGCCCGGCCCGTACGACGGCCCGCCGCGCGATCCACAGCCCGGCGACAGCCGTGACACCGGCGACCACCGCCCACGCCACGCCCGGTTCCGGGGTGTGCAGGAGGCGCCCCAGCATCCCTTGCAGTGACTGGTTGTCGACGATCCACGCCTTGCCGACCCGGCCCGTCTCGAAGAGGCGCGTCGTCCAGAACTCGCCACTCGCCTCGGGCAGTACGAGCGCTCCGAGCAGCACGGTGCCGGTGAAGGAGGCCAGGGCGATCAGTCCGGACCGTACGCGCCCGGTCACCAGCAGATACACGATGAAGACGGCCGGAGTCAGCTTGATGCCCGCCGCGACACCGAGGGCGAACCCCTTGCCGAGCGCGTGCTCGGGTCTCGACAGGTCCCACAGGACGAGGCAGACGAGTACGAGGTTGATCTGTCCGAAGAGGACGGTCTGGAAGACGGGTTCGAGCCAGAGCCCGACGGCGACGGCGGCGAGCAGCGGCACGGGACCGGCGGGCATCCCCGCGAACCGCCAGGACAGCCGTACGAGCAGCGCCAGCAGCGCGGCGTTCCCGATGACGAACGCGACCTTGAGGGCGTCGACGGGCAGCCAGGTGGTGGGTACGAAGAGGATCGCGGCGAACGGCGGGTAGGTGGCGGGAAGTTGCCACTGGGTGACCGTGAAACCGTAGAGATCGGTGCCGTGCACGACGGCAGCGCCTTCCGCACGGTAGACGAGTGTGTCGGCCATGGGGATGCGCCGGGCGACGCAGAGAGTGGCGAGTGCGGCCAGCGACAGGGCGAGCGCGCCCACTGCGGCGAGTGAACGAGGCGTCACGGTCCGGTAGGTCACGGCCGCGACCCTAGTGGATCAGAGGCGTTACTCAGGAGCGCGGCGGGACGAGGCGGCGCGCTGTCGGCGCGATACGGATCAACGGCGCTTGATACCCGCCTCCTCCGCGTACTCCCCGAGGACGGCCACTCTGAACGCCGTGCTCACGAAGACCTTGATGGCGCGCAGCGCGTTGCCGACATGGTGGGTGTGGTGGGGAACGGAGCCCGTGGCGGTCGCGCCGGGAAGCGGCGAACCGTGCGGGGCATGGGCCGGGGTGAAGGTCGCTGTACTCATACATCCATGATGGGCACGTGCGCCGTGTGAGTCATCGCTCCCGGGTTTGAGCCTCGTGCGAGGCCGTGTACGACTCCGGTCCAACGGCATCCCCTACGAGACGGAGGCCGCCGATGGCCCGGAGGATGGACGCGCTCCCGCCGCCTAGGGCGTGTCTGATAAATAGCGCCGTCCGCCCGGAGGGCGGGGCTCACGGCGTCTGGTGCGTGCGATCGCAAGGCAGAGGGTCGTCCTCGTAGCGGAGCTACGTGGACGGGCCCGACAACGCAGCGAGCGCGCGTGCCAGACGCCGCGAGCCAGGCGGGATGTGTCAGACACGCCCTAGAGGTCCCGCCGGACCGTACGCACGCCCGGCAGCAGCCCCCGAGCCTGCCCCTCGCGGAAAACCATTCGCCTCCCCGTCACCCGCTGGCTACAATCGCCCACCTTGCCCGCCTCCCTCGCGGAGCGCCGTCGTCCGGACGGAAACCGGACGGCCCACCGCCATGACGTGATCCACGCCGAACGGCCACCCGCCGCCCGTCGCCCGACGGGTCGCGCCCCGTCGGCCTGCGTAAAGCCCCCGGAGGCACCACCGTGTCCGCGCACGCCCCTGACCCCGCCACGCCCCCCGCCGACCCCCTGGATCCGCTGGACCCCCTGGCACGGGAACGTTCCCACCTCGCCGCCTCCCGCTCCGCCCTCCGCACCATGCGCGAGGACGTCCAGGCGCTCGACATCCGCGACGTCACCGCGAACTGGGTCAACGCCGCCGTCCTGGAGGCCCAGATCGAGGACCGCATCAAGGCGCTGGCCGATCTCTCCCACACCCCGCTCTTCTTCGGCCGCCTCGACTATCTGCACCCCGTGGGCGCGGATGAGGCCGAGGGCGCCGAGGGCGAGCGCCCGCCGCCGAAGGCGGCTTATAGGACACTGCACATCGGCCGGCGCCATGTCCACGACGCCGACGGCGATCCCATGGTCATCGACTGGCGCGCCCCCGCCTCCCAGCCGTTCTACCGGGCCTCCAAGAAGGACCCGCTGGACGTCGGACTGCGCCGGCGCTTCGGCTACACGGCCGGCGACATCACCGCGTACGAGGACGAGCACCTCTCCGACCCGGCCGAGGCCGCGCACTCCAGCAAGCTGCTCCAGGCCGAGATCGAACGGCCGCGCGTCGGCCCGATGCGCGACATCGTCGCGACGATCCAGCCCGAGCAGGACGAGATCGTACGGAGCGGCCTCGGCGGCACCGTCTGCGTCCAGGGCGGCCCCGGCACCGGCAAGACCGCCGTGGGCCTGCACCGGGTCGCGTATCTGCTGTACGCGCACCGCGAGCGGCTGGCCCGTACCGGCACGCTCGTCATCGGCCCGAACGCCTCCTTCCTCCACTACATCGAGCAAGTCCTGCCCGCGCTGGGCGAGTTGGAGGTGAAGCAGGCGACGGTGGACGATCTGGTCGCCTCGGTGGACGTACGCGGCACGGACCCGGCGCCCGCCGCCGTCATCAAGGGCGACGCCCGCATGGCGGAGGTCCTCCGACGGGCCGTACGGTCCCATGTCACGCCCCCGACCGAGCCGGTCGTGGTCGTACGCGGCTCGCGGCGGTGGCGGGTGCCGGCGTACGAACTCGAAGAGTTCGTCGAGCAGTTGCTCGCCCGGGACATGCGGTACGGCGCCGCGCGCGAGGCCCTCCCGCAGCGGATCGCGCACGCCGTGCTCGTACGGATGGAGGAGTCGGGCGAGGCGCCCGACGACCGGGTGCAGGACGCGGTGGCCCGCAACCCGGCGGTGAAGGCGGCGGTGAAGGCGATCTGGCCGCCGGTCGATCCGGCGAAGCTGGTGCTGCGGCTGCTCTCCGACGCGGAGTTCCTCGCGGCGCAGGCCGAGGGCGTCCTCACGCCCGACGAGCAGAAGACGATCCTGTGGACGAAGCCGGTGCGGAGCGTGAAGTCGGCGAAGTGGTCGGCGGCGGACGCGGTACTGATCGACGAGGCGGGCGATCTGATCGCCCGTACCCACTCGCTGGGACATGTGGTGCTCGACGAGGCGCAGGATCTGTCCCCCATGCAGTACCGCGCGGTGGGCCGCCGCTGCTCGACCGGCTCGGCGACGGTACTGGGCGACCTGGCGCAGGGGACGACGCCATGGGCGACGGCGAGTTGGACCGACGCGCTGCGGCACCTGGGCAAGACCGACGCGGTGGTGGAGGAGCTGACGGCGGGCTTCCGTGTGCCGCGCGAGGTGATCGCGTACGCGTCGAGACTGCTGCCGTCGATCGCGCCGGGGCTGGCGGAGGTGGCGTCGGTACGGGAGTCACCGGGGTCGCTCTCGGTACGGCCGGTCGCGGGGCCGGCGGGTCTCGACGAGGCGGTCGTCGCGGCCTGCGTGGAGTCACTCGCGCACGAGGGCTCGACGGGCCTGATCACGGCGGACGCCCGTATCCCGGCGCTGCGGGAGGCGCTGACGGCGGCCGGGCTGCCGTATCTCTCCCCGGGCGAGGAGACGACGGCCGAGGCCCGGCTGACGCTGGTCCCGGCGTCCCTCGCGAAGGGCCTGGAGTACGACTACGTGGTCCTGGACGAGCCGACGGCGGTGGTCGACGGCGAACCGGACGAGCGGACGGGGCTGCGGCGGCTGTACGTGGCCCTGACGCGGGCGGTGTCGGGCCTGATCGTCCTGCATGCGGCGGAGCTGCCGGCGTCGCTGTCCGCGAGGTAGCGCCTCCGGCGGTGCGCCGTCCGGCGGGGGGCGAGTGCGGTGCGCCGTCCGGCGGGGGGCGGGTGCGGGGTGCGGGGTGCGGGTGCGGTGCGCCTCCGGCGGGGGGCGGGCGCGGTGCGGGGTGCGGGTGCGGGGTGCGGGTGCCGGGGCCCGGGGCCTCCGGAGGTCCGTGTCCGGACTGCGCTGCGATCGATATGCGACTCCGTCGCGTGGTCACCGCGCTCCGCGCGAGCTGCGACGCTTTACGTCCGGACACGCACCTCCTGCGACCCCGCCCCCCTCCCCCCGGCGGTCGGCTCCCACTCGCCGCACGGCTGGGGGGGTTGGGGGTGGGTGCGGCCCGGTGGCCCCGGCCACTCGCCATCTCGGCGGGGGTGAGGGGGCCGGTGCGGCCAGAGCCTGGCTACTTCGCCCGTCCTGGCGGAGCGATCGGGCTCGGTACGGGAGGATGCCACCGCCTCCGCCCGCCCCGCGCACGACCCCGTGGCTTGTGCGGGCGGTGAAGGGGGGCGCGCGGGGGTCGTGTCCGGGACACTAAAGCGTGATGTGTGGCGCGCGACCGCCCGCGCCCCGACTGTGGCCCGTCACGCGCCGCAAATCATGCCGTCCCGGGCGCGAGGCCCGGAGCGCCACCCGGCGACAACCCGCACCGCACCACCGGCCCCAGCCGAAACGCACCCCGTACCGCGGCCCCCGCCGGACGGCGCACCGCACCACCGACCCCAGCCGAAACGCGGCCGGACAACGACCCCCGCCGGACGGCGCTACGCGTCAAGCCGCGCCCGCCACCCCCGCACCGCGTCCGACGACACCGACCCCGCCCATCCCCCCGGCCTCGCCGCGCCCCCGATGTGGAACGCGTCCACCCCCGCCGCCAGCAGCGCCCCCAAGTGGTCCAGCCGCAGCCCGCCGCCGACCATCAGCCTCGCCCCGTACCCCGCTTCCCCACGCGCCCCGGCCGCCGCCTCCGCCAGCAGCGTCGGCAGCCCGTCGTCCACGCCCGCCGCCGAGCCCGCCGTGAGGTACGTGTCCAGGCCCGGCAGATCCGCCAGCCGCTTACGGAGCGCGTCCCGGTCCGTCGCGCGGTCGATCGCGCGGTGGAAGGTCCACCGGCAGCCGTCCACTTCCGCGAGCAGGCGTTCCACCGTCACCAGGTCCGGCATCCCGTCCACGTCGAGGAAGCCGAAGACGAACTCGTCCGCCCCCTCGGCCCGCAGCCCCCGCGCCACCTCGACCAGGGCGTCCGCGCCGCCCGGCCCGCCCGCCGCGAACCCGTCGGCCAGCCGCAGCATCACCCTCAGCGGGATGTCGACGGCGGCCCGGATCTTCGCGAAGGTCTCGCGGGGTGGGGTCAGCCCGTCCGCCGCCATGTCGGTGACGAGTTCAAGGCGGTCCGCGCCCCCGTTCCGGGCGGCGACCGCGTCCTCCGCGTCGAGAGCGATCACCTCCAGGAGTGCACGCTTACTCATGGGACCTCATTCATAGGTATGCAGGCGGATCAAGAACATGACTGGACGGGACCCAAATATAGGTCTAGTCCAATATCAAGCCTACGGGGCCTCCCCGCCCGCGCGCATCAGCGCACCCACGCAGCCCCTTGCGTTGTATACCCCATGGGGGTATACATAGAGGAGTGAGATACCCCTAGGGGGTAGGATGCTTTCGATCGAGGAGAAGGAGCCGCCAGCCATGAGCCCCACACAGACCGCAGCCGGCACCGCCGGCACCGGCACAGCCGCCGAAGTCGAGCTCATGATCGGCGGTATGACCTGCGCCTCCTGCGCGGCGCGGATCGAGAAGAAGCTGAACCGGATGGACGGGGTCGAGGCCACCGTCAACTACGCCACCGAGAAGGCCAAGGTCAGCTACCGAGGCCAGGACGTCGCGGTCGAGGACCTGATCGCCACCGTCGAAGCCACCGGCTACACCGCCACCCCACCCGCCCCCGTCCAGACGGACACCCACGCCTCCGGCACCCCGGACACACCGGACTCGGCGGACGCGGAGCTACGGCCGTTGCGGCAGCGGCTGACCACCGCCGTCATCCTGTCCGTGCCGGTGATAGCGATGGCGATGATCCCCGCCCTCCAGTTCGACTACTGGCAGTGGCTCTCCCTCACCCTCGCCGCCCCCGTCGTCACCTACGCGGCCTGGCCCTTCCACCGCGCGGCCTTCACCAACGCCCGCCACGGCGCCGCCACCATGGACACCCTCATCTCCGTCGGCACCTCGGCGGCGTTCCTCTGGTCCCTGTGGGCGCTGTTCTTCGGCACCGCCGGCGCCCCCGGCATGACCCACCCCTTCGAGCTGACCATCGCCCGCACCGACGGCGCGGGCAACATCTACCTCGAAGCCGCCGCCGGCGTCACCGCGTTCATCCTCGCCGGCCGTTACTTCGAAGCCCGCTCCAAGCGCAAGGCCGGCGCGGCCCTGCGGGCGCTGCTCGAACTCGGCGCCAAGGAAGTCACCGTCCTGCGTGACGGCACCGAAGTGACCGTCCCCACCGCGCAGCTCCGGACCGGTGACCACTTCCTCGTCCGCCCCGGCGAGAAGATCGCCACCGACGGCACCGTCGTCGAGGGCTCCTCCGCCATCGACGCCTCCATGCTCACCGGCGAGTCCGTCCCCGTCGAAGTCAGCACCGGAGACCCCGTCACCGGTGCCACCCTCAACGCCGGGGGCCGCCTCGTCGTCGAAGCCACCCGCGTCGGCGCCGACACCCAGCTCGCCCGCATGGCCCGCATGGTCGAAGACGCCCAGAACGGCAAGGCCGCCGCCCAGCGCCTCGCCGACAAAATCTCCGCCGTCTTCGTCCCCGTCGTCATAGCCCTGGCCCTGGCCACCCTCGGCTTCTGGCTCGGCAACGACGCCGGGCTCACCGCCGCCTTCACCGCCGCCGTCGCCGTTCTGATCATCGCCTGCCCCTGCGCCCTGGGCCTGGCCACCCCCACCGCCCTCATGGTCGGCACCGGCCGGGGCGCCCAGCTCGGCATCCTCATCAAGGGCCCCGAAGTCCTCGAATCCACCCGCCGCGCCGACACCATCGTCCTCGACAAGACCGGCACCGTCACCACCGGCCATATGACCCTTCTCGCCATCCACACCACCAGCGACACGGACGAGAGCGAGGTCCTGCGTCTGGCCGGCGCGCTGGAGCACGCCTCCGAACACCCCATCGCCCAGGCCGTCGCCGCCGGCGCCGCCGAGCGGACCGGCGCGCTCCCCACCCCCGAGGACTTCGCCAACATCCCCGGCCTCGGAGTCCAGGGCATCGTCGAAGGCCACGCCGTCCTCGTGGGCCGCACAAAACTCCTCGCCGAGTGGGAGATCCACCTCCCCGAGGACCTGGCACGCGCGAAGGAAGCCGCCGAGGCCGCCGGACGCACCGCCATCGCCGTCGCCTGGGACGGTCAGGCCCGCGCCGTCCTCGAAGTCGCCGACGCCGTCAAGGACACCAGCCCCGAAGCCATCCGCCGCCTGCGCGCCCTCGGCCTCACTCCCTTCCTCCTCACCGGCGACAACAAGGCCGTCGCCCACACCGTCGCCAAGGAAGTCGGCATCGACCCCGACCATGTCATCGCCGACGTCATGCCCGAGGACAAGGTCGACGTCGTCAAGAAGCTCCAGGCCGAAGGCCGCACCGTCGCGATGGTCGGGGACGGTGTCAACGACGCCGCCGCCCTCGCCCAGGCCGACCTCGGACTCGCCATGGGCACCGGCACCGACGCCGCCATCGAAGCCGGCGACCTCACCCTCGTCAGCGGCGACCTGCGCGCCGCGGCCGATGCCATCCGACTCGCCCGCCGCACGCTCACCACCATCCGGGTCAACCTCTTCTGGGCCTTCGCCTACAACGTGGCCGCACTCCCCCTCGCCGCCGCCGGACTCCTCAACCCCATGATCGCCGGCGCCGCCATGGCCTTCTCCTCCGTCTTCGTCGTCGGCAACAGCCTCCGACTCCGCGGATTCAAGGCCGCCTGACAACCGCGCGAACTATGTCCGCCGGGCCCCGGAACCCCCGTTCCGGGGCCCGGCTCTATCGTCGTCCCATGCCCGCATCTGATCTGCGCAGCCGGTTCGCGACCACGCTTCTCGCACTCCGGGAGGGAGCCGAGGAAGCCGGGAGGGCCGAGGGGGCCGAGGGCCCCGACCCGTACGCGTACGCCGACCGCCTCCTCGCCCGCTGGTCCGAACCCCAGCGCCGGTACCACACCACCGATCATCTGCTCGCCGTCCTGAACCACATCGACACGCTCGCCGAGTACGCCGACGATCCCGACGTCGTACGGCTCGCCGCCTGGTTCCACGACGCCGTCTACCGCCCCGACCGCTCCGAGAACGAGGAGCGCTCCGCCCGCCTCGCCGAACGCGCCCTCCCCGAGGCCGGGCTGAGCGACGACCGTACGCGCGAGGTCGCCCGGCTCGTCCGTCTCACCACCACCCACGCCGCCGCACCCGGCGACCGCGACGGCGCCGTCCTGTGTGACGCCGATCTCGCCGTCCTGGCCGTCGGCCCCGACGCGTACGCGGCGTACACGGCGGCGGTACGGGAGGAGTACGGCTTCGTCCCCGACGACGCCTTCCGCACCGGCAGGGCCGCCGTGCTGGAGCAACTGCTCGCCCTGCCCGCGCTGTTCCGTACCCCGTACGGCGCGCGTGAATGGGAGGCGCGCGCCCGCGCGAACCTGGCCGACGAGCTGCGCGGTCTCACCCGTCTCACCGGCTGAGAGCCGACGGAATGCGACGGCCGGGACGGGCGTTGCCACCTGTCATGCCCGACTCCGCCGATTCCTCGCCGACGAAGCCGCTCCCGTCCCCGGACCTGCCCACGCCCCAGGACCGGGAACGGCCCCAGGGCCTGCCCCAGGACCCGTCCCGGACCGCCGCCCCGACCCGCATGCCGCTCGCCGTCTACATCCTCGGCCTCTCCGTCTTCGCCCTCGGTACGAGCGAGTTCATGCTCTCGGGCCTGCTGCCGCCCCTCGCCGACGACATGAACGTCTCCATCCCCACGGCCGGGCTCCTGATATCCGCCTTCGCGATAGGCATGGTGGTGGGCGCGCCCCTGCTCGCCGTCGCCACCCAGCGCCTTCCCCGCCGCACCACACTCATCGCCCTGATCTCGGTCTTCGGCCTCGGCCAGGTCGCGGGCGCCCTCGCCCCGACGTACGAGATCCTCTTCACGTCCCGCGTCATCAGCGCGTTCGCCTGTGCCGGGTTCTGGGCGGTCGGCGCGGCCGTCGCCATCGCGATGGTCCCGCACAACGCGCGCGCCCGCGCCATGGCCGTCATGATCGGCGGGCTCTCCATCGCGAACGTCCTCGGCGTCCCGGCCGGCGCGTTCCTCGGCGAACACCTCGGCTGGCGCTCGGCGTTCTGGGCGGTCGGCGCGGCCTCCGCGGTCGCGCTCGCCGGTGTCGTCACGCTCATCCCGCGTATCCCGCTACCCGACGAGAAGCCGCGGCTCAAGCGGGAGCTGACCATCTACCGCGACCGTCAGGTCTGGCTCTCGATCGCCGTCACCGCGCTCTCGGCGGGCGGTGTCTTCTGCGCGTTCTCGTATCTCGCCCCGCTGCTCACGGACGTGACCGGCCTCGACAGCGGCTGGGTGCCGACCGTGCTCGGGCTCTTCGGTGTCGGCGCGCTGGTCGGTACGGCGCTCGGCGGCCGGTTCGCGGACGCGCATCTCTTCGGCGTCATGATCAGCGGTGTCATCGCGTCGACGGTCCTGCTCGCCCTGCTGGCGCTCACCGCCTCGCACCCGGTCGCCGTCATCACGCTGACCTTCCTGCTCGGTTTCTCGGCGTTCTTCACGGCCCCGGCCCTCAACGCCCGGATGTTCAACATCGCCGCCGCGGCCCCCACTCTCGCGGGCGCCACCACGACCGCCGCCTTCAACCTCGGCAACACCGGCGGTCCCTGGCTCGGCGGCACGGTCATCGACGCGGACTTCGGCTTCGCCTCGACGGCCTGGGCGGGCGCGGCGATGACGGTCGTCGCGATCGGCCTGGCGGTGCTCTCGCTGCGCTACCACCGTGCGACAGCGGGCAGCCGGGTGGTCGCGGGCTCGCTCCTCGCCTCGTCCGCCGAGTCCGCCGAGTCCGCCAAACGCGCCGGGGACCGGGCGAGCGCACGCAACGAGCCGGACACCGCTGCCGCGGACTGCTGAGCCTCACACTCCCGGACGCCCGCCGTCTGTTACGTATCACTCCCCACGCCCCCCTCGGCAATCTAGAGTTGAGGCACCATCAGCTTCAGGGGGCGGAGACCGGGATGTCGCAGCACGCGCCGGACGGGACCGAGGGACAGACGCTGCCGTTCTGGGTCGACGTCGTGGAGGAGGAGGGCGAGGAAGGCAACGCCATGGGCGGCCTCTTCCGGCACGACGGCGAGGCCGTCCTGCGCTCCGTCCCCCTCGGCCCCCTCCGCAAGAATCTCGCCGATACGGTCGACGCCCTCCAGAAGGTCTTCGAGGAGGTCGCCGACCGCGGCGGCGCGCTGCCGCTCGCCGAGGCCCAGCTCTCCTTCCAGGTCACCGCCACCGGCGGCATCCAACTGATCGGCAGTGGCCAGGTGCAGGGGACCCGTGGTCTGACTCTGACGTTCAAGCGCCCGTCGTAGCGGCTCCATGCCACGTCACAAGGCTCTCCTGATCGGAGCCAGCGAGTACGACGACGAGACGATCCGCTCGCTGCCCTTCGTCCGCGACGACCTCCAGCGGCTGGAGGGCGCGCTCTCCGACCGGGGTTTCCGCCCAGTGGAGATCGCCGAGTCCCAGCGCGGCATCACCCCGAACGCCGTCAACCGCCACGTCCTGCGCTTCCTGCGCGAGGCCGGCCGCGGCGACACCCTGTTCATCATGCTCAGCGGCCATGGGGTGCACTTCGACGGCCGGGACTATCTCGTTCCTGAGGACGCCTACTACGAGAGCGAACCGTTCGCCGAGAGCTGCGTCGAGATCGGCTGGCAGAAGGAACTGGAGGATTCCCCCGCCGGCCAGGTGGTCTTCCTCATCGACGCCTGCCGGGAGGGGTCGGCCCGCCGGGCCAAGTCCCCCACCAGGATGCCCGGTTGGGAACGCCCCAAGATCGCCGCGACACTCCGCCGCAAGGTCGCGTACGTGTACGCGTGCTCCAAGGCCCAGTACGCGCTGTACGTGGACGAGTCCGAGGCCGTCCTCCCCCAGCACGCCGACGCCGCCAACACCCGGCCCAAGGACTCGTTCAGCCTCTTCTCGCGCGCCGTCTCGGACGTCGTGTCGGCTGTGCCGCACACCCTGCACATGGGCGAGTTCCTGGACGAGGTGCAGCGCCGGGTGACCGCACTGCACACGGCGTACGGCAAGACGCAGCCGGTCCAGCGGCTCAGGGCCGAGACCGACATCCCCTGGCAGGAGTTCACGGTACTGCCCGGCCCCGCCCGGGACGCCGCCGAACATCCCTGGGTACGCAGCACCGCCACCCACCCCGTATGGGAACGCACCGCCCCGGGCGCAGCCCGCGAGGCGCTCAAGGAGGTCTGCGCCACCCTCGCCGCCCGGCTCGCCGAGGGGTACGAGACAGCGGCGGCCACGCTGCGGGACGACCCGTGGCACGACGCCGAGCTGGCCAAGCGCGCCCAGGACCGGCTGGGCTTCCTCACCGGCCGGCTGGCCGCCGGTACGGAACTCTCCCCGACCGAAGGCGCGTTGACGGTCCTGCTGCCGCTGCTCGGCCAGGCGTTCTGGACGCACGAGGCCGCCCAGCGGGCACCCGTGGTCACCGCCGGCCCGGCCGATCAGTCCACCCCCGAGCGCGACCGCTTCGGCAAGTTCGCCCAGGGGTTCCCCCGCCTCCAGCGCCGGCTGCGCACCCTGGAGCAGCGCGGTGTCTCGGACGGTTCGGCGGAACGCATCCGATGGTGGCTGTTCCACCGCTGGCTGATCCGGCAGCCCGAGCTGTACGCGTCCCAGACCCTGAAGACGCTGCTCGGCCCGCCGCCGGGCGGCCCGGAGTGCCCGGAGTGGGTGACGGACGCCCTGTCGGGCGAACGCTTCATGCGCTTCCTCCAGGACCTGCGGGCGGCGCCGTTCGCCGTACCCCGCCGCGCCACCGGCCGGGCGGGTGAACCGGACCGGCCGGACCGTACCGAGCACAGCGACGGCGACTACGACGTCATCGCCGCCAGCACCAGAGACGAACACGAGGTACGCGAATCCCTCGTCGCGTCCCTCACCAAGGCCGCCCAGGCGTTCGCCGTGGATCCGGTGGACCTGCCCGAGATCCTCGTCGAGCACATCGGGATCTCCGACAGCGTGCACCTCGGCGATCTGCTGACGACGATCCGCGGCTCCAACTGGCGCACCTCGGGCCTCGGCCGCTCCCTGAACGCGGTCTGCGGACACCCGGCCGTCCAGATCGCCCTGCGCGAGCACGCCCGCCGCGTGGACGGGCTGCTCCGCGACATCAACCGGACGTCCGCGCTCGCCCCGCTGCGCTCCCTGCCCCCGTACGCAGACGCCGACCGCGTCAGGCTCAGCGGCAACACCCCCAACCATCTCGCCGACGGCATCCGCTTCCAGCTGGCCGAGGACCGGGTGCAGGAACTGCTGATGGGCGAGGAGCTGTACGGCGAACGCGAACTGGCGATCCGGGAGTTGTACCAGAACGCCCTGGACGCCGTGCGCTACCGGGACCGCCGTACGGAGTTCCTGCGCAGGACCGGCGAGATGCCCACGCGGTGGGACGGCGTCATCGAGTTCGTCCAGAAGGCCGACGCCCAGGGCCGCCCGTACCTGGAGTGCCGGGACAACGGCGTCGGCATGGGCATCGACGAGCTGCGCAACGTCTTCTCCCAGGGCGGCGCGCGCTTCGTCGACCTGCCGGAGTACATCGAGGAACAGACCGCCTGGGCCGAGCTGGGCGAACCACGCATCGAGCTGCACCCCAACAGCCGTTTCGGCATCGGCGTGCTCAGCTACTTCATGCTGGCGGACGAGATCGAGGTGACGACGTGCCGCATGGGCCGCGACGGCCGCCCCGGCCACAAGTACCAGGTGAAGATCGCGGGCCCGGGAAACCTGTTCCGCGTCGATGACCTGGGGCCGGGCACGGACTCCGGCACAACGGTGCGGCTGCTGCTGACCGACCACAAGGAGCGCGTGTCCTGCGTGGACACATTGCAGAGGGTGTTGTGGCTGGCTCCGTACCGTACGAGCGCGGAGCACGGCTCGCGACGGCACGAGTGGGAGCCGGGGCAGCTCTCGGCCAGCGGTCCCGAGCTGGCCTGGGCGGACGACTCGGACATGTTCCTGCGCTCCGGCGCCTGCTATCCGTCACGGAACCCGGACGTCTGGTGGGTCGACGGGACGGGCTATTTCCTCGCGGACGGCCTGCTCGCGGAGACTGGTGCGTTCACCACCACCAGGAACATCACCAGCAGCACAGAGGAACGCTATGGCGCGGTGGTCAATCTCCGCGAACAGCACCAGCCGGAGCTGAGCGTCGACCGCAAGACGATCCGCTCGAACGACGAGGACCATGTCGACGCGCTGCTGAGCGAAGCGCTGCCCAGCCTGTTCTCCACCGCGCTACCGCTCCTCACCACGGACTGGCTGGTCGAGGTCAGCCTCTCCTCGATCCGTTTCGCGGACGAGGTGGCCGAACGCGCCCGGACGAGTGGTGTGCCCTGGCCCGTGGGGGACACCGAACGGCCCTTCGACGCCTTGGGCTTCTTCCGTCCCGATCAGATGCTTCTGCCGCTCGTCACCGGTCAGTACCCGGCGGCCCGCGAGACACACGGGCCGTCGTACCTGCGCACTGTCCCCGCGCCCGTACTGCGCTGGAGACTGCTCACGCTCTACCGGGCGGGTCTGGGTGATTCCCTGACCGATGCGGCGCGGTCCGCGCCCGCGCTGCCGTGCGCACGGCCGTCGGACCATCTACTGGTCACCGCCGACGGTCTGCACATCACGCTCAACTGGGCCAGGAAATACAAGGAGTGGCTCGCCGGACCGGACAACACGCAGAGATTTGTCAGTGCTTCCCGGTTCGTCCTGGACTCCGGTGCGTTGAGCGCCTACGAAATGACCAAGTGGCGCGACCCCGAGCAGGTGGTCACCCTCGACGACATCTTCCATCTGGTGGCGAGCACCGAACGCACCGCCGGGGACGTCGCGGAGCGTCTGACATCCCTCGGCTATCAAGTCGTTCCCCCGACGGGCAGCGAGGAGGTCGGACGGCAGGATCTCCCTCTGCTCCGCAAGCTGGGCACGGCCGAGGACTGGCTGAAGCCCGGCAGCGAGCTGTCGGTGGCTCAGCTCTGCTTCAGTGCGGCGCTGGCCAAGAAATCAACTCTCGAAGCGGCCGACCGGCTCAGGGAGCTGGGCTTCACCGTTCCCTCGGAGTATCCGAACTCCGACGCCTGGACCGCGGAGGACCGCGAGGTGCTGCGGAGTCTGTGGGGTCTGCACGCGGATCCGGTACCGCTGGACGAGGCGCGGGAGATCACCTATGCCCAGCTCATCAGCGTGGCACGCACCTCCGGTGCGACCACCCACGCGGTCGTCGGCCTGCTGAGGGACACCGGCTTCTCCGTGCCCTCCCAGTACACACCGGAGCGGACGTTCCACGACGACGAATGGGCCCTGCTCGTCTACAACGGCATCTCCCTCAATGTGGACCGTCGAGTCCCGCTGCCTCATGTGGTGGGGGTGGCGCACCGCACCGGGCAGACACCGGAGGAGGTCGCCGTACGGTTGCGCGCGCTCGGCTTCGAGGTCCCCGAAGTCCCCGCCGACGGGCCGTCGCTGAGTAAACAGGACGTCAACTTCCTGTACGCGCGATACGAACCGTCGTCCAGCAGGGCATGGCCCGAGCCCGATCGCCCGATGGGGCTCAGCGCGATCGCGGAGCGGGCGGCCCGTTCCACTCTCTCCATGACGGAAGCGGTCGCCAGACTGAGCGGTCTGGGGTACCGCTGCGCTCCGGATCAGTCGCTGCTCGACCGAGTCAGGGAACATGACCTCGACGCGCTCCGGTGGAGCCTGCCCGACGAGGACGATCAGACCGTGATCTCCCCCACGCAGCTCTACGCGGTGGCCGAGCACCTGGGACGCCCTCCGGAGGTTGTCGCGCGATCGCTCACGGACTTCGGCTACGACGTCGCGGAGATCCCCGACAGCCGGCTCCAGGAGCGGAAGGCGGAAGCGGACCTGATCGACGTCCTCTCGCGCGGAGAAGAGCCGATCGTCGACATCGACTACGCGGTCGAGATCTCGCTTCCCACCCTCGCCACCGTGGCCATGCGGCTGGGGCTGCCCTTCCGCACGGTCGCTCTCAAGGCCACCTCCCTCGGTATGCGCCACGAGGCCGAGACCTGGTTTCTCCCGGACGAGACCGACCGAGCCGGCCAGTCGGCCAAGCCGCCGGGCGACCTGACAGGACCTACGCCGCCGGGCGCCCCTTCGGCCGCCGCAGTCCCGCCTTCGTAATCCTGCGTACGAGCTCCTTGGAGCCGATCTCCACCGCGCCCGCCCGCACCGCGTCCCCGTAGCGGTCCGCCGGTACGTCGTAGTGGTCGCGCTCGAAGGCGCGTGCCGGGCAGCCGATGGACGCGGCGAAGGCGTGCAGCTCGCCGAACGAGTCGTCGCTGACCAGGTGCGACCACATACGGCCGTGCCCCGGCCAGGTCGGCGGATCGATATAGACCGTCACGGAGTGGTTGTCTCCCCTCGCGACCCGAGCGCGCCCACCGCCGCGACCACCACCCCCGCCTTCCCGCACACCCAGTGCGGATCGGGCCCCAGCTCCGGTTCCACATCCAGCGCGTGCGGGCCGTCCTCCGGTGCGTGCGGGCCGTCCGGTCCGGCCTCGGGGCAGACCGGGCACAGCGGCCACCGTCCGTACCGTTCCAACAACGCGTCCTGTACGTCCTGCGCCACCAGCCCGGCCACGTACGCGACGCCCTCCGGCCACTGCTCGACCCACCAGCGCCGGTGCGACACCGAGTCCTCCACCAGCGACACGACCTCGGCACGCGCGACATCGCCCGCCGCCAGGTCGGCCAGCACCAAGGCACGGGCGGCGTGCAGCGCCTGCTCCAACGGGTTCACATCAGCGTTCGCATCTGCGTTCACATCACGGTTCGGGTCGTCCATTCAGCCATTGTCGGTGACGGCGAGGGGTTGACGACCGCCGAATTCCGAAAATATCTTTCAGAAGTGACCTCAGACGTGAAGGAAAGTTTCAGCGGTGAGCCCCCGCCCGCCCCCGCCGCCCTGGCCGCCAAGGTGCGGACCCTCGCGCCGACCATGACCCGTTCCATGCAGCTCGTCGCCGAGGCCGTCGCCGGTGACCCCGCCGGCTGCGCCGCCCTCACCGTCACCGGTCTCGCCGAGCTGACCGGTACGAGCGAGGCCACCGTGGTCCGTACCGCCCGCCTCCTCGGCTACCCCGGCTACCGCGATCTGCGCCTCGCGCTCGCCGGTCTCGCCGCCCAGCAGCAGTCCGGCCGCGCCCCCTCCGTCACCGCCGACATAGCCGTGGACGACCCCATCGCCGACGTCGTCGCCAAGCTCGCCTACGACGAACAGCAGACGCTCGCCGACACCGCCGCCGGACTCGACACCGTCCAGCTCGGCGCGGTCGTCACCGCTGCCGCCGCCGCCCGCCGTATCGACATCTACGGCGTCGGCGCCTCCTGCCTCGTCGGCATGGACCTCGCCCAGAAGCTGCTGCGCATCGGACTGATCGCCCATGCCCACTCCGACCCGCACCTCGCCGTCACCAACGCCGTACAGCTCCGCGCCGGCGACGTCGCGATCGCGATCACCCACTCCGGCTCCACCGGCGATGTCATCGAGCCGCTCCGCGTCGCCTTCGACCGGGGCGCGACGACGGTCGCGATCACCGGCCGCCCCGACGCTCCCGTATCTCAGTACGCCGACCACGTCCTGACCACCTCCACCGCCCGCGAGAGCGAGCTGCGTCCGGCCGCCATGTCGAGCCGCACGAGCCAACTGCTCGTCGTCGACTGCCTGTTCATAGGCGTGGCGCAGCGTACGTACGAGACGGCCGCGCCCGCGCTCTCCGCGTCGTACGAGGCGCTCGCGCACCGCCACAGCCCACGCAACACCCGCTGACCGATTCTCACCGACGCCACCCGCAACGGCACCCGCATACCGCTCACCCAGCAGAAAGAGCCACTCCTCCATGACCTCCCAGTACGGCGAACTCCGCGCGCAGCTCGAAACCCTCACCACCGAGGCGTTCCGCCCGGAGCTCGCCGAGATCGACCAGCTGCCCACGCTCGACATCGCCCGCATCATGAACGGCGAGGACAGCACCGTCCCCGCCGCCGTCGCCGCCCAGCTCCCCCGGATCGCCGCCGCCATCGACGCCACCGCCGAGCGCGCGGCCCGTGGCGGCCGGCTGATCTACGCGGGCGCCGGTACGGCGGGCCGGCTCGGCGTGCTGGACGCCAGCGAGTGCCCGCCCACCTTCAACACCGACCCCGAGGAGGTCATCGGCCTGATCGCGGGCGGCCCCGGCGCGATGGTGACGGCCGTCGAAGGGGCCGAGGACTCCAAGGAGCTGGCGGCCGCCGATCTGACCGCCATAAAGCTCAGCGCGGAGGACACGGTCGTGGGTATCTCCGCCTCCGGCCGTACCCCGTACGCGATCGGCGCCGTCGAGCACGCCCGCAGCCTCGGTGCGCTCACCATCGGGCTCTCCTGCAACGCGGACAGCGCGCTGGCCGCCGCCGCCGAGCACGGCATCGAGATCGTCGTAGGCCCCGAACTGCTCACCGGCTCCACCCGCCTCAAGGCCGGTACGGCGCAGAAACTGGTCCTCAACATGCTCTCGACGATCACCATGATCCGGCGCGGCAAGACGTACGGGAACCTCATGGTCGACGTCCGCGCCTCCAACGAGAAGCTGCGCGCTCGCTCCCGGCGGATCGTCTCGCTCGCCACGGGCGCGTCGGACGACGAGATCGAGGCCGCGCTCGCCGCCACCGACGGCGAAGTGAAGAACGCCATCCTCACCATCCTCGGCGCCGTCGACGGACCCACCGCCGCCTCGCTCCTCACCGACTCCGACGGCCACTTGCGCGTCGCGCTGAAGGCCGCCCGCGCTCAAAGCCGCCCGCGCTGAAAGACCACCTCGGACAGGGCTTGTGTCTGGCGGGCGGTGGGGCGCAGGAGGAACTTATACGCGCGATGCACGCTCGGCTTCCTCCTTCTGCTCCTTCGTCCAGGATCGTTCCCACTGGGTGTTGATGTACTTCTCCACCGTATCCGCGCCGACCGCGCCGACAGAGGCCACGAAGAACGACAACGACCACAGCGTGGGCATCTGCGACTTCAGGTGCGGAAACTCGGCACGGAGCACGCGCGAGGTGAGATCAGAGCAGCACGGAGAAGCGATTCCCCCCCACGCCCAAAGGCGCGGGTCCCCTCGCTAGATACTAGATAGCGGATGACACCAGCAGAAACACCCGAGCCCTCCGGAAACACCGGAACTGACACAAACCGCGCCACGGCCGCCGCTTCATCCGTGCCGGAAAGCGGCCCGGTACCCGTGCGGACTGGTGCCGACGACACGCTTGAACCGGTCACGGAAGGCAGTAGGTGACCCGAACCCCACCTGGGTCGCGATGCGGTCGACCGGGTGCGTGGTCGCCTCCAGCAGGTACTGGGCCTGGCGGATACGGGCCCGGTGCAGCCACTGCAACGGAGTCGTCCCGGTCTGCTCCCGGAACCGCCGGTTCAGGGTCCGTGTACTGGTCGCCGCCCGCGCGGCGATGTCCTTGAGGGTCAGCTCACGCCCCGCGTTCTCCTCCATCCACCGCAGAAGAGGCTCCATCGTGGCCCCGGCGGGCACCGGAGGCTGGTCATGGACGATGAACTGCGCCTGGCCCCCCTCCCGTTCCAGCGGCATGACCGACAGCCGGGCCGCGTCGGCGGCGACGGCGGAGCCGTAGTCCTTGCGGATCAGGTGCAGACACAGGTCGAGCGCGGCGGCGGCCCCGGCCGAGGTGAGGAACTGGCCGTTGTCGACATACAGCACATCGGGGTCGACAGTGACCGCCGGATGGCGCGCGGCCAGCAGCGGAGCGGCCACCCAGTGGGTGGTGGCGCGCAGCCCGTCGAGCAGCCCGGTGGCGGCGAGGATGAAGGCGCCAGTGCACACGGAAGCGATACGGGTGCCGCTCGCGGCGGCGGCGCGCAGGGCGTCGAGTACGTCCGGGGGCACCGGGGCGGCCGGGTCGTCCGTACCGGGCAGGATGATCGTGTCGGCCTCGGCGAGCACGTCGAGGCCGTACGGCGCCCGCAGCGTGAACGGCCCGGCGTCGACCTCGGCCCCGGCCGAGACCGCGCAGACCACGACCCGGTAGGCGGCCCGGCCGTCGGGCAGCCGGGTACGGGAGAAGACCTCGATCGGTGAGGACAGGTCGAAGGGGATGACCCGGTCGAGCGCCAGTACGGCCACGGTGTGCATGACCACAGGCTAAGAGGCCGCCGCGACCGCTTCGTCGGCGGTGGCGAGAATCCGTTGGGACCTGGCAAAAGCGCCACTTCCACGGCCGTGAGCAGGGCCTTAGCGTCGGCGTGAGCAGAGCCCTCGGCCCTCCTCCCCGTTCCGCCCCGCCCCGCCCCGCCCCGCCCTCGACGAAGCCGAAAGAGCGATCCACGCCGTGACGAAGTTCCTGCTCGCCGTTCATGTCCTCGCCGCGATCGTCGCGATCGGCCCGGTCACCGTCGCCGCCAGCATGTTTCCCCCGTACGCGAGACGGGCGATGGCAGCGCCCGGGGACCCCCGGGCGCTGTCGTCGGTACAGCTGCTGCATCGCATCTGCCGTGTCTACGCGGCGATCGGCCTCGCGGTGCCGGTCTTCGGCTTCGCCACGGGGAGCGCGATGGGCGTACTGGGCGACACCTGGCTGATCGTCTCGATCATCCTGACCGGTCTGGCGGCCGTCGCGCTCATGGTGCTCGTGCTGCCCCGTCAGGAGGCGATAGTGACGGACCTCGAAGAGACCACGGGAGCATCAACCACCAGGCTGACAGCGCGCTTGGCCATGCACACGGGAATCTTCAACCTCCTGTGGGCGACGGTCACGGTACTGATGATCATCCGCCCCGGCTCCACGACGGGAGCGTGAACGTCCTGCCCCGCGTCCCGTCGACGCGGGGCAGGACGCGGGGCGGGACGCGCCGGGTTCAGCTCGCCGCTCCCGCCGCCGTACGCAGGAACCGCACCAGGTCATCCACGCTGTACCCGAGCAGCGGCCCGCGCTCGGCGGCCATCAGCAGCAACTGCCCCACCACCTCGGCGCCCCGGCCGTCGGTCCCGTCGGAGGCCCACTCCCAGAGCCCCTCGATCCCGAGATCGGTCATGAGCAGGCCGTGTTCGGCCCTGATCTCCGCGCACAGCGGCGCCACGGCGTCGAACAGAGTCGCGCCCCGGCGCTCGCAGCGCAGACTGAAGTACGCCTCGAACCGCACCACCGTGCATCCCTCCGGCGGCCGGGCCTTGAGCCCGTCATAACGGGGGTCGTCGAAGTCCGGTGAGCTGTCCGCGGAGCAGTGGACGAGGTTGAACCGGTGTGTGACGGCGTCTCTTGTGTCCTGGGTACGAATCAACGCAACTCTCCACTCTGTGTGAACGATTGAGCTACACAGAGTGGCCAACTGTCGCTAGCGTGCATAGAGGAAGCAGCGCAACACCGACATCTGTCTCACCGGGAGCACCTGTGCCTGGGCCCAAGCCACTCGGCCCCTCGTCCTCACCCCGCGCCATGCTCGGCGCCGAGCTCCGACATCAGCGCGACGAAGCGGACATGTCCCAGGAGGAGCTGGGCAGGCCGATCTTCGTCAGCGGATCCCTCATCGGCCAGATCGAAGCGGGTACGCGCCGAATGCAGCCGGAATACGCGATTCACTTCGATGAAGTCTTCAAGACGGACGGCTTCTTCCTGCGGAATTGCGAGGCGCTGCGGAAATCGAAGTACCCGGATCACTTCGCGGAGGCGGCGGAGGCCGAGGCGATCGCGACCATGATCAGGGAGTACGAGCCCCAGCTGATCCCGGGCTTGTTGCAGACGGAGGCGTATGCGCGAGCGGTGTTCCGCGCATACCACCCGACGGCGACGGAGGAAGCCATTGATGAGCTGGTCACGGCGCGACTGGATCGCGCAAAGCTGCTGAAGGATCCGACAAAGCCCATTGTGTGGACGGTGCTTGACGAGGCGATTCTTCGGCGACCGGTGGGCGGACCTGCGGTGATGGCGGAGGCGCTACGTCATATCACTGGACTGATCCGACGGCACAGGATCATCGTGCAGGTGCTGCCGTTCGGCGCGGGCGCGCACGCATCAATGGGAGGCGCCATCAAACTGATGACGTTCGAGGACGCACCCCCACTCGCCTACCTCCAGGGCACGGGATCGGGCCAACTGCTGGACGATCCGGCCTCGGTCGCCCGGTACGAACTGGCCTACGATCTATTGGGGGGCCAGCGCACTCTCACCGGAATCTTCCTTGGCCCTAATCGCATCAGTGGCGGAGGATTACACACATGACAAACAGAAGCCATGAGTACGACCTGAGCGGCGTGTCCTGGCACAAGTCCAGCTACAGCGACGGCAGCGGCGGGAATTGCTTGGAAGTCGGCACCTGGCAGAAGTCGACGTACAGCGACGGCAGCGGGGGCGACTGCCTGGAGGTAGGCACCTCCTGGCGGAAGTCGACCCACAGCGGCGGAGACGGCGGCGACTGCCTGGAAGTGGGCACCGTCTGGCACAAGTCGACCCACAGTGGTGGCAGCGGCGGCAACTGCCTGGAGGTAGGCACTGTCTGGAACAAGTCGGCCCACAGCGGCGGCAGCGGCGGCAACTGCGTCGAAGTAGGCAGTGTCTGGCGCAAGTCGACCCGCAGTGGCGGCAGCGGCGGAAGCTGCGTCGAAGTGGCCGACGGTCACCCCGACATCGTCCCCGTCCGCGACTCCAAGAACCCCGACGGCCCGGCGCTCGTCTTCCCGACCTCGGCGTGGTCCACGTTCCTCACGGACGTCAAGGCCGGTTGACCCGCGCGGCGGTCCGGCAGCGGAGGAATGTCAGCCCCCTCCGCTAGGTTCCCCGGCATGACTGAATTCGTACTGGTAGCAGGCGCGTGGCTCGGTTCGTGGGCGTGGGACGACGTGGTGCCGGAGCTGCGCGCGGCCGGCCACGGCGCCCACGCGTTGACGCTGTCCGGTCTCGCCGAGAAGCAGGGCGTACCGGCCGGACAGCAGACGCATGTCCGGGACATCGTGGACGCGGTCGAGCGGAACGACCTGCGGGACGTCGTCCTGGTCGGCCACAGCTATTCGGGCATCCCGACCGGCCAGGCCGCCGAGCTGATCGGCGACCGGCTGACGCGCGTGGTCTTCGTCGACTCCAACGTTCCGGCGGACGGCGAGTCGTTCGTCTCCGACTGGCCGGACGGCCGGGCGATGGTGGAGGGCGCGATCGCCGCGACCGGTGGTTTCTGGCCCCCGCTCACGGCGGCCGACTGCGCCTGCCAGGGCCTCACCGACGAGCAGATCACCCGTATCGTCACCGGCTCGACGCCCCACCCGGGCGCCTCCCTGACCGAGCCCGCCGAGCTGACCCGCCCGCTCGGCGAGCTTCCCGCGACGTACATCAAATGCCTGCTCGACGGCGCCGAGCCGAGCCCCCGCGTGGCCGCGCTGCTGACCAGCGACCACTGGCGGCTGGTCGAGCTGGACACCGGCCACTGGCCGATGTTCTCCCAGCCGCACGAGCTGGCCCGCATCCTCCTGGCCGAGGCGGGATTCGACCGCTGAGTCGCCATGCGGTCGACGTGCGGTCGACGCACAGCCGACGCGCGGTCAACATGGCGCCCCACATCGGCCCCTGTTGGGCCCATGTTGGCGACTCGTTGCCATCTCCTTGAGCGACGCACGGCCCGGCCTCCACGCTGGCAGGACACCTGAGCCAACGGAGGGTTCCCCATGCGGAAGTTCCTTGTCCTGTCGGCCGCCGTGACCACGCTCCTCGCCGGTACGTCATTCGCTCCCGCCTACGCGGAAACGGCCGAGCCCGGCGCGATCATCACCGACGGCGACCGCGTCCATGTCTCCAGCACCCCACCCCCCACCGCGTCCGCCCACGGGTGGTGGAAGAAGGTCAGCGGGCCCGGCGACAAGGCGCGCGTCACCATTGATCTACAGGTGAAGAACGCTGACGGTTCCTGGCGGACCGTGGCGACCGGCTCCAAGGTCGTGAAGCCCGGTGGCGGCAGCGCACGGCGGGCCAATGCACGCAAACAGTGCGTCAACGTGAATCGGACCATCAGTTGGCGAAGTGTCATCGATGTGGACATTATCGGTGTCATCGACTCACCCGAGAAGGCCGTCACGGCGCCCCAGTCGTTACGGTGCGCGGTCTAGGAGGTACCGGCACCTTGAGCAACGACGTGTACCTGGCACCGACCATGATCCTGGGCGTCCACGGCGTCCTCGATCTGGAGCCATGGATCCGCCGGGCCCATGAGGACGACAGCCTCGAAGAGGACATGTACAGCCTCGTCGTGAAGCGCACGGTCGCCTACGGGCTGAGTTCCTTCCACGCGGGCGGCCCCGAGGGCGAGCGCTGGGGGCACAACGACGCGGGCGGGGACTGGACCCAGGACGCAAAGGTCCACCAACTGGCCTGGCTCCAGGTCGCGGTCACCGAGGACCTTCGTGGGCAGCGGATTCCGGTTCAGCCCGCGGCGACGGTCCTCCGCGATGTCCTTACCCGTGTGGGCCGCTTCCGCCTGACGGGCCTGCACACCCTGGCGCCTCTCCATCTGGCCCCCGACGGCCGCGCCGACCTCGTGGACGCGGCGGCCTGGTTCGCCCTCGCGGACCCGGACCCCGGCGCGTCGGCCGACCTCACCGTGTCCGTATGGGCCACCGAGGCCGCCGGCCTGCCGGGCCGCGCGTCCGATGTCCTCGCCGCGGCCCAGGAGCGTACGTACGACGCGATGACGATCCGGCCCGCACCGGCCGAGGCGGCCACGGCGACCGCGCAGGACGGACTGGCTCTCCCCCTGGCCGGAGAGGTCCAGACGGAGGGGATGCGGCCCGCCCTCGCCTTCCGTTGCCGCGCCCCCGAGTGGTCGCTTGATGTGGCCGCGTGGACGACGGAGATCTTCGTGGACGCCCTGAGGTCCATCGGCACGACCACCCCGGCACTGATCACGATTGTCCCCGGGAGCGCGGCGTGATCGCTCGTAGCGGCGGATAGCAGGACGCGGTGGACCGTCGAGGCGGGGTGCGGTCGAGGCGGGGTGCGCTCACGGCCGGCGTAGTGCTCGCAGCACGGTGTCGTGGGTGTGGTGCGTGCCGGCGGGGGCCTGGACGGCACGCGGGCGGGTCTCGTTGATCAGGACGTTCCAGGTGGGGGCCAGGAGTTGGGCGATGTCGTCGGGCTGGTAGTAGTCGGCGGGGTCGGAGTCCTCCTCCTGACGCAGAGCCAGGTCCGAGAGGGCGTGGGTGGCGAAGAGCAGCGTGCCGCCGGGGGCGACAGCGTTCAGCAGGCCACGCAGCGCCGCGTGGCCCGGCCGGCGCATGAGCGGGAAGTAGTGGACGGACACCAGGTCGAAGGCTCCCGTTGGGGGCGGCATGGTGGTGAGGTCGGCCCGTGTCCACGCCACGCGGCCCTTGATGTCGGTGGCAGCGGCGGCACGTTGCAGGGCGGTCTCGGAGATGTCGACCGCGGTAACCTGCCAGCCGCGCCGGGCCAGCCAGAGTGCGTCGGCGCCTTCACCGCATCCGACGTCAAGCGCCCGACCCGGTGGCAGGTCGATGGTCTCGGCAACGAGCACCCCATTGGGGTTGCCACTGAATATCTGGTCGCGGCTGCGATACATCTCATCCCAGCGTTGGACTACGCCGTACTGATCGTCGCTGCTGTTGGCCTGGGGACTTCGGGTCATCGCGACCACCTCCGACGCCAAAGTGCGCCCACATCGGCAATCGGGCAAAGTTCTTTGCGGAAAATGCAAAACGCAGGCACGGTGAACATATGAGCGATGACCTCGATGCCGTGCTGGCCGCGGTCGGGCCCCGGCTGCGCGCGTTGCGCCGTCGCCGTGGCGTCACCCTGACCGCTTTGTCGGAGACCACCGGCATTCCGATCAGCACGCTGTCCCGACTGGAGTCGGGGCACCGTAGACCGGGCCTGGAACTCCTGCTGCCCCTGGCCAGGGCCTACCAAGTGCCGGTCGATGAGTTGATCGGCGCTCCGGCCGATCTCGACCCTCGGGTGTATCCGCAGCCGTTTACCCGGAACGGCATGACCGTCGTGCCGTTGACGCGCAAATCCGGCGGACTGCAGGCGTTCAAGCACATCCTGCCCGCCGGTCTGACCGACGGTCACGAACCCGGCCCCCGCTCACACGAGGGCTACCACTGGATGTACGTCCTGCGCGGCCGCCTACGCGTCGTACTCGGCGACAAGGACTTCGTCCTCACCGAGGGTGAGGTCGCCGAATTCGACACCCACCTCCCGCACTGGTTCGGCAACGCCGACGAGCACCCCGTGGAATTCCTCAGCATCCTCGGCCCTCAGGGCGAACGCGTCCACATCAAAGCCCGCTACCGCCCCGACGACCCCCATTCCCTCTGAACAACCCCGCAGGCACGTACCACGTTGGGCGGGACCGCAGCTCACCCACGGGACAGCTCGCCCTAGCGGCACCACGTGGTGCCACTAGATGTGCCAGAGAGACCGAGAATCCACGTGGCACCGCACTGATGCAACTCGATGTCGATACATTTACGCAGGTCAGAGCCGCCAGATGAGTCCCGGGCCATAATCGCCCCCCTCGCCGACTTGCACATGGCGCCACGATGGTGCCACTATGACGTCATGGACCTCACGCCGTATGTCGACAACCTCCGCCGCGAACTCGCTGTGGCCGCCGAAGCCGGCGGCGACGAGGCC
>NZ_JBIWLW010000007.1:0-110236 GCF_044766385.1 Streptomyces sp. NPDC102274
TGCAGGGGGGACCCTGTGGGAGAGTAGGACGCTGCCGAACAATTGTTGTGGGAATGCCCTGCACCTTCTGGTGCAGGGCATTTCTGCGTTCCGGGGTCTATATCTTGAGGTCGCAGCCGGTAATGGGCCGCCGAACTTCAATCAGCGGCCCATTGCAGGCTGCGGCTACGCACCCCCGCTCTCAGAGACGTCCCGCGGCCTTGAGCGCCAGATACACGTCGGCGAGGGCCGGAGCGAGGTTCTCCGGGGTGGCATCCACGACAGTGACGCCGTAGCGCTGCAATTGTTCTGCCGTACGACGTCGCTGAGCCTGTGCCTGTGTGCCGGCGGCAGCTTCGTAGACCGCGTCCACTGTGCCCCGCTCCCGGCTCATCTTTTCGACGTGAGGATCCGCGACGGACGCCACCAGGACCGTATGGCGGCGGGTCAACTGAGGCAGGACCGGCAGGAGCCCCTCCTCGATGGGTGCGGCGTCGAGGGTGGTGAGCAGCACGATGAGGGATCGACGTGGGGCGTTCTTGAGCGTGGCCGCGGTGAGGCCGCGCGCGTCCGTCTCCACGAGCTCCGGTTCGAGTGGCGCCAGAGCGTTCACCAGTGCGGGCAGAACGTCGCCCGACGCGTGGCCCCGGACCTGGGCGCGGGTGCGGCGGTCGTAGGCGAGGAGGTCCAGTCGATCGCCTGCTCGCGAGGCGAGCGCTGCGAGGAGCAGCGTGGCGTCCATGGCCGCGTCGAGACGGGGGACGTCGCCGACCCGGCCGGCTGAGGTGCGGCCGGTGTCGAGGACGACCAGGATGTGCCGGTCACGTTCGGGACGCCAGGTCCGTACGGCCACGGCCGACTGGCGCGCGGTGGCCCGCCAGTCGATGGACCGGGTGTCGTCACCGGGCACGTACGCGCGGAGGCTGTCGAACTCGGTGCCCTCGCCGCGGGTCAGCAGGCTCGTACGGCCGTCGAGTTCTCGTAGGCGAGCGAGCCTGGAGGGCAGGTGCTTGCGGCTGTGGAAGGGGGGCAGTACGCGCACGGTCCAGGGGACTTCGTGGTGGCCTTGGCGGGCCGCCAGACCCATGGGTCCGAACGAGCGCACCGTGACCCGTTCCGCCTTCCGGTCGCCGCGGCGGGTGGGTCGGAGCAGTGTGGTCAGCCGTCGGCGCTCGCCCGCCGGCACGGTCACCTCGTGCCGTGATGTCGCCTGTTCGGTGCCGGGGAGCCAGCTGCTGGGCGGCCACGCGTCGCGGAGTTGGGCGCGCAGGCTGCGGCCCGAGGGGTTGGTGAGGGTGAGATGGACCTCGGCGCCGTCACCAAGTCGAACTGACGTATCACCACTTCGGGTGAATCGGAGCGTTCGCACTGGTGCGGCGAGGGCGTAGTCGCACAGAATTGCTAGTGAGAGCGGGGCGTTGACGGCAAGAATGCCTGCCCAACTGGGGGCGAAGAGGCCGACGGGGAGTGAGCCGAGGGCCGCGAGCAGCGCGGTTCGTCCGGTGAGGGCCACGGGTTCACCGTCTCATCGGGGGACGGGGACATGGGCGAGGATCGCGGTGATGACGGAGTCTGTCGTGACGCCCTCCATCTCGGCCTCGGGCCGGAGTTGGACGCGATGGCGGAGTGTGGGGAGGGCCAGGGCTTTCACATCGTCGGGGGTGACGTAGTCCCGGCCGGTGAGCCAGGCCCAGGCGCGAGCGGTGGAGAGCAGGGCAGTGGCGCCTCGCGGTGAGACGCCAAGTGCGAGTGAGGGGGATTCACGAGTGGCACGGCAGATATCGACTACATAGCCCGCGATCTCGGCTGTGACGGTTGTCCTGGCGACTGCGGAGCGTGCCGCTTCCAGGTCGGCGGGCCCGGCGACGGGCCGTACCCCCGCGGCCTGGAGGTCACGTGGATTGAAGCCTTGCGCGTGGCGAGTCAGGACATTGACCTCGTCGTCGCGGGACGGCAGCGGGACGGTCAGTTTGAGGAGGAATCGGTCGAGCTGAGCCTCGGGGAGGGGGTAAGTGCCTTCGTACTCGACCGGGTTCTGGGTGGCCGCCACCAGGAACGGATCGGGCAGTGGCCGCGGGGTGCCGTCGACCGTGACCTGGCGCTCCTCCATCGCCTCCAGCAGCGCCGACTGGGTCTTGGGCGGCGTCCGGTTGATCTCGTCGGCCAGGAGCAGATTGGTGAAGACGGGACCTGGCTGGAAGGAGAACTCCGCGGTCCTCGCGTCGTAGACGAGGGAGCCGGTGATGTCACTCGGCATCAGATCGGGAGTGAACTGGACGCGCTTGGTATCAAGTTCGAGGGAGGCGGCGAGTGCCCGTACGAGGAGGGTCTTCGCTACGCCGGGGACTCCTTCGAGGAGCACGTGCCCTCGGCAGAGCAGGGCGACCACAAGCCCGGTGACGGCGGGGTCCTGGCCGACCACCGCCTTCGCGATCTCCGTGCGCAGGGCCTCGAGGGAAGCGCGGGCGCTGTCCGGGTTCCCGGCGTCACCGGTGGTCGCGGCGTTCTGTGCGGTCGGGGCACTCATGAGGTGCGTACCTCTCTTTCGAGGGCGTCGAGTTGGTCCGCGAGGCGGACAAGAGCGGCATCATCGGTCGGCGCCGGACCGAAGAGCAGGGTGCGCGGATCTTGGGTGGTGTCCGGGAGCCTGGCGGAGACGGCGGGGATCAGGACGTCGGGGGAGTGGGCGCCGGCCGGCGGTACGCCGAGGAGGGGCGCGAGGCGGTCGCGGGTCGCCGAGCGCAGGGCGGAGGCGGCGTGGTCCCTGGCGTTCGCCTTGCGGTAAAGGCGGGCGCGGCCCTCGGTGGACTCCGAGGCCCGGATGACGACGGGGAGTCGCTCGGCCACGAGCGGGCCCAGTCTGCGGGCACGCCAGACGGCGGCGAGCACCGCGGCCAGGAAGATCTGGAAGGCGCCCCAGAGCCAGCCGGAGGGGATGAGGCCGAGGAAGTCACTGTCGCCGCCGGTCTCGGCGGCGGATCCATCACTGAGCGAGGGGAGGTACCAGACGAGATGAGGCCGGGAGCCGAGGAGTTGAAGGGCCAGCGACGCGTTGCCGTGTTGGTCGAGGCGGTCGTTGTACAGGATGTCGGGAGAGCCGAGGAGAACGGTGTCACCGGCTTCGGTGCCGGTGTCCTTGATCCTGACCAGGGTCGGCACGCCGTCGCTCATGTAGCAGGCGTCGACGTCGGCGGTGTCGGTGACGTAGCGCTCACCGCCGATGTCGACGGTGCCCGCTCGGTCGGCGGCGGGCAGCGAGCAGCGCGGGGCTCGCGCCGAGACAGGCGTCGGGGTGTTCGTATGTACGCCGGGTGCCAGGGTGTCGACGGAGGGCGGACCGGCGCCGAGCAGGACGGTGCGGCCTCCCGAGGACGCTGTCGCCGTGTGCAGGGAGCGTTGCTGGCGTTCTGTCAGCAGGTCCGGGTTGGTGACGAGGAGTGTGGTGTCGGGGCCGACCGCGGCGGTGGCGTCGTCCAGGGTGGTGACGGGTTCGACGGAGACTCCACGGTCCTTGAGGAGTTCGGCCACGGCGCGGCTGCCGAACTGGTCGGCGGAGCGCGGGTCGAGGCGGCCGTGCTGGTCACCGGAGCTGAGGGCAGCCATGGTGATGCCGGCCGCGAGCAGGATGACGAACGCGAGGACCACTCCCCGGCTGCGGGTCCAGACCTGTCGGGTGGTGGGGGAGAGCGAAGAGGAGCTGATCGTGGAGGTCACTCGGCCGTTCCTCCGGAGGCGGTGCTCAGATGTGGCTTCGCGCTTTCCAGATCGAGATCGAGTGCGCTCAGCCGCCGGTATGTCTCCTCGTCGGAGGTGCGGCCTCCGTATGTGATGTCGTCGAATTCCCTAGCGGCCGTGCGCAGTCGGGCCGCGTGGTCGGGGAGCGGTCGGCCGGCTTCGGAGGCGGCCTCGTCGGCGGTGCGTCCGGGGCGGGGGTCGAGCAGGGCCCGTTCTTCCAGGGAGCGGACGATGGCGCGCATGCGTTCCTGGGCGGCCTGGTTCCAGCGTCCTGCGGCAGCGTGCGTTTCCGCGGTGGCGCGGTGTTCCGCCGCGCTGCGGGGGCCCTCGTCGAAGAGCGTGCGCGCTGTCCCCGGTATGCGGCGCGGGGTGCCCAGTCGCCACCAGAGGGCGGCGAAGAGCGCGACCACGATCAGCACGATGACGACGAGACCGAGCGGGCCGCCGGGAGCCGCGCCGGAGGCGGAGTCGAAGAGGTCACCGACCCACTCCCAGAAGCGATTGAGCGCGCGCTGGAGGAGGTTCGGGTCGTTCTCGTGGTACATCGGCCTGGACAGCTCTTGCTCCGCCGCTTCGCGGGCGGGAACGCGAGGAGTGTCCACCGGTATGCCGTCGTCTGTGCGGATCAGCCGCCGCGCGATTGCCGCTTCCCCCGTGATGGACACCGCGTCAGTTCCCCGGGGAACCGTGGCCCGGCGGCTGCGTTCCGTAGCCCGCCACGCCCGCGGCACGGGCCAGTTCGAGGTCGAGGGCCTCGCGCCGGATGCGCTGGTCGATGTAGAGGAGCACGGTCACGCCGGCGGAGATCGGATAGGTGATCGTGGAGGCGATCACCGAGCCGATGCCGGTGACGATCAGGTACGGCCAGCCGTAGTCCGGGCCGCTGCCGGAGTACAGGCCGGCGAGACCCTCGCTGTCTACCGCGGTGGCGGTGATCACGAACGGGATGGCGATGATCAGCGAGATCAGGAACGAAATCAGCACCGTGAGAAGCAGCACGCCGAAGGTGCGCCACCAGGCGCCCGTGACGAGCTTGGCGGAGCGGCGCATGGCGGACAGCACACTCTGGCGTTCCAGCATGAGCGCGGGGGACGCGAGGCTGAAGCGGACCATCAGCCACACGATGACGGCGAGGCCGGCCATTCCGCCGAGCGCGGTGAGCGCGGCCCCTCCGAGGGAGCCCATCAGCAGGCCGGGGAGCATCGCTACGGTCATGATCGCGGCGCTCATCAGCGGCAGCAGCAGGGTCAGGCCCAGCAGTTGCGGGAGCCGGGGACGGGCCTCGTTCCAGGCTTCCGAGAGGGTGACGGGGCGCCCCAGCACGGACCGGCTGATCACCACGGTGAGCACGGCCGTGGTGAACAGGGTGCCGATCACCAGGATCGCGAGCGACGGGATCTCGGACACGAGGGTGGACGAGAGCGAGTCGGCGGTCTGACTGAGGATTTCCGACGGGCTCGCGTTCGGGTCGAGTTCGACCGGCTCCGGGAGCAGGTAGCGGCGGAAGAGGATGTCGCTGATCTGGGAGATCACGGCGACGGCGAGGGTGACGCTGAGCACCACCCGCCAGTGGGTGCGCACGGTGGAGACGGCGCCGTCGAGGATCTCGCCGACCCCGAGAGGCCGGAGCGGGATGACACCCGGCTTGGCGGCGGGCGGCGGGCCCCAGCCATGACCGGGACCGCCGCCCTGGGCGGGCCCGCCCCAGCCCTGCGTGGGCCGGGGAACGGCGGGTCCTGTGCCGGGCGCGCTCGGCGGGGACCACTGACCGGGCGGCGGCTGCGCCGTGGACCACTTCGAGGAGGAGCCGGTGTCGTCGGCGGGCGCGGCGGGCCCGGGCACACCGGAATCCTGGCCTTCGGACGGGGCGGATCCGGGCGAGGCCCAGCCCGGAGTGTCGTTCACGGTCGTCCACCTCGCGGATTGGTTGCGGGGCCTGCTCGGCGAGCCGGCGCTTCAACAGCGCCCGTCCGCGGAGCGGGGCGGCGGGCTGGCAGCCATCGTGCCACGCGCCGCGCCCCGGTGGACCGGGGGCCGTATCTCCTTCTCGGCTCCGTCCTCGCCTTCATTGTCCGTGGCGAAGCGGGCAGACTGAGCGGATGGATGATCAGTACGCACGATCCCCGGCCGACTCCGGACCGCCCATGCTCCCCTCGATCCGCTGGGACGAGCCGCCGGAAGGGCCCGTACTGGTACTCCTCGACCAGACGAGACTTCCGGCCGAGGAGACCGAGCTGGTCTGCACGGACGTTCCGGCTCTGGTGCGGGCGATCAGGACGCTGGCGGTGCGCGGTGCGCCGCTGCTGGGCATCGCGGGCGCCTACGGGGTGGCGCTGGCCGCCGCACGGGGCTTCGACGTGGAGGACGCGGCGGAGCGGCTGGCCGGGGCGCGGCCCACCGCGGTGAACCTCGGCTACGGGGTGCGGCGGGCGCGTGACGCGTACCAGGCTGCGGTCGACAAGGGCGCCGATCCGGAGCAGGCGGGGGCCGCGGCGCTCGCCGAGGCCAGGCGGCTGCACCGCGAAGATGCCGAGGCCAGCACGCAGATGGGGGCGTTTGGGCTTACGCTCCTCGATGAACTGCTGCCGGGTGGCGGCCATCGGATCCTGACCCACTGCAATACCGGGGCGCTCGTCTCGGGTGGGGAGGGCACCGCGTTCGCCGTGGCGTTGTCGGCCCACCGGGCCGGCCGGCTGCGGCGCCTGTGGGTGGACGAGACCCGTCCGCTCCTCCAGGGCGCCCGGCTGACGGCGTACGAGGCGGCTCGCAACGGGATGGCGTACACATTGCTCACGGACAACGCGGCGGGTTCGCTCTTCGCGGCGGGGGAAGTGGACGCCGTCCTGATCGGGGCGGACCGGATCGCGGCCGACGGATCGGTGGCGAACAAGGTGGGGAGTTATCCGCTCGCGGTGCTGGCCAGGTACCACCATGTGCCGTTCGTCGTGGTCGCCCCGACCACGACGATCGACCTCGACACCCCCGACGGGGCGTCGATCGAAGTGGAGCAACGACCGGGGCAGGAGGTGACGGAGCTCATGCCGCCGCGCACAGCGGTGGCGGGAGTGGAGGCGGGAGGTGGGATGCCGGTGGCGCCGCTGGGAACGCAGGCGTTCAACCCGGCCTTCGATGTCACCCCTCCGGAACTGGTGACGGCGATCGTCACCGAGTACGGCGCGCTGTCTCCGGTGACCGGGGACGGAATCGCGGAGCTGTGTGCCAGGTCACGCCAGGGTAACGATGAGCTAATGGGATGATGTCGATATGAAGGGACGTGTCCTTGTCGTCGATGACGACACCGCACTGGCCGAGATGCTCGGCATTGTGCTGCGTGGTGAAGGTTTCGAGCCGTCGTTCGTAGCGGACGGTGACAAGGCACTCGCCGCCTTCCGCGAGGCCAAGCCGGATCTGGTGCTGCTGGATCTGATGCTGCCCGGCCGGGACGGTATTGAGGTGTGCCGGTTGATCAGGGCCGAGTCCGGGGTGCCCATCGTCATGCTCACGGCCAAGAGCGACACGGTCGATGTGGTGGTCGGGCTGGAGTCCGGGGCCGATGACTACATCGTCAAGCCGTTCAAGCCGAAGGAGCTGGTGGCGCGTATCAGGGCGCGGCTGCGCAGGTCCGAGGAGCCGGCGCCGGAGCAGTTGGCCATCGGCGATCTGGTCATCGATGTGGCGGGTCACTCGGTGAAGCGGGAGGGGCAGTCGATCGCCCTGACACCGCTGGAGTTCGACCTGCTGGTCGCGCTCGCCCGTAAGCCGTGGCAGGTGTTCACGCGTGAGGTGCTTCTGGAGCAGGTGTGGGGCTACCGGCACGCCGCGGACACCCGGCTGGTCAATGTGCATGTGCAGCGGCTGCGCTCCAAGGTCGAGAAGGACCCCGAGCGGCCCGAGATCGTGGTGACTGTCCGCGGGGTCGGTTACAAGGCGGGACCGAGCTGACATGACCGGCGGCAGCGCTGCTCCGAAGCCCGGTGAGCCGGGAGTCCGTGCGGGGCGGGCTGCCGGGCCGGGGCATGCGCTGGCCCGGTTCGTCCGGCTGTTCCAGAGCGGCAGGCTGCTTCAGGACGGCTCGCCCGGCGGACCCGTGCTGCGGCTCCTGGTGCGCTGGGTGCGGCGTCCGCTGCTGCCCGCCGTACGGCTGTGGCGGCGCAATATCCAGCTGAGGGTCGTCGCGGCCACGCTGCTGATGTCGCTCGGCGTGGTGCTGCTGCTCGGGTTCGTGGTCATCGGCCAGGTCCGTAACGGTTTGCTGGAGGCCAAGGAGAAGGCCGCCCAGAGCCAGGCGGCCGGCGGGTTCACCGTGGCGAAGGAGAAGGCCGACGCTCCGGCGGCGCCGGGAGCCCGGGAGGGCGACGGGACGAACGGCAGGTCGGGGAGGAACTCCGTCAACTGGCGGTCGGACCTCGTCGAACAGCTCGCCAGTGGCGGCCCGGGTGCGTTCAATGTGGTGGCGCTGAGCCTCGACGCGGCGGACGCCGTGTCCACGAGCCGGGCGCCGCGCGTCTCGGGCGGGGTGGACTTCGCCAGCGTTCCCGCGGATCTGCGGACGGAGGTCGCGCAGGGGACCGGGGCGTTCCAGGCGTATGCCCAGATCAAGTACACCGGGGCCACCGAGGCCCGGGACCCGGAGCCGGGGCTGATCATCGGCAAGCGGCTGAACGATGTCGACCGTAACGCGTACGAGCTGTACTACATATTTCCGCTGACGCAGGAAGAGCAGTCGCTCAATCTGGTGAAAGGCACGCTCGCCACGGCCGGGCTTTTCGTGGTCGTGCTGCTCGGGGCGATCGCCTGGCTGGTGGTGCGGCAGGTCGTCACCCCCGTACGGATGGCCGCGGGGATCGCCGAGCGGCTCTCCACCGGCCGTCTCCAGGAGCGGATGAAGGTCACCGGCGAGGACGACATCGCCCGTCTCGGTGAGGCCTTCAACAAGATGGCGCAGAACCTCCAGCTCAAGATCCAGCAGCTGGAGGAGCTCTCCAGGATGCAGAGGCGCTTCGTCTCCGATGTCTCGCACGAGCTGCGTACGCCTCTGACGACGGTCCGGATGGCCGCCGACGTCATCCATGAGGCACGCAGTGACTTCGATCCGGTGACGGCGCGCTCGGCCGAACTGCTCGGTGACCAGCTGGACCGCTTCGAGTCGCTGCTGTCGGATCTGCTGGAGATCAGCCGTTTCGACGCGGGCGCGGCGGCGCTGGAGGCCGAGCCGATAGATCTGCGTGAAGTGGTGCGCCGGGTGATCGGCGGCGCCGAGCCGCTGGCGGAGCGCAAGGGCAGCCGGATCCGGGTCCTCGGGGACGAGCAGCCCGTCGTCGCCGAGGCCGACGCGCGCCGGGTCGAGAGGGTGCTGCGCAATCTCGTCGTCAACGCCGTCGAGCACGGCGAGGGCCGGGATGTCGTGGTACGGCTGGGCGCGGCGGGCGGGGCGGTCGCGATCGCCGTGCGCGACTACGGCGTGGGGCTCAAGCCCGGCGAGGCGACACGGGTGTTCAACCGCTTCTGGCGGGCCGACCCGGCCCGTGCCAGGACGACCGGGGGGACCGGTCTCGGACTGTCGATCGCCGTCGAGGACGCACGGCTGCACGGCGGCTGGCTCCAGGCGTGGGGCGAGCCGGGCGGCGGCTCTCAGTTCCGGCTGACGCTGCCGCGTACGGCGGACGAGGCGCTGCGCGGCTCGCCCATACCGCTGGAGCCCGAGGACTCCCGGCGCAACCGCGAGCACGGTGGCGCCCAGGATCTCAAGGAGACCGCGCAGCGGCTGGCCAGTGTGCCGCTCCAGCCGGGTGCGGAGCGCTCCGCGGCGGCCGGAGTACCGGGTGCGTCCACTCCGCCCCGTACGACGGCGACGGTGGACCCGGCGGCTCTGCCCGGCAGCGGCGCGCGCGTGGTGGCGCGTCCCACGGGGGAACGGCCGCCCGAGAGCGAGCCCGATCGCTCCGATCACTCTGTACACCGGGCTCCGGAGCGGGAGGACACAATTCGTGGGCGCTGATCGCCGTCGTTATGGGCCGGGGAGCGCGGTCCGGACGCCGACGCTGCTGGCGGCCGTCGCCGCGCTGCTCGCCGGGTGCGCTTCGATCCCCGACAGCGGCGATGTCGAGCCGGTCAAGGCATCGCCGCCCGGTGAGTCCCAGGTCCGGGTGTATGCCGTGCCGCCCCGGGAGAAGGCGGAGCCCGACGAGATCGTCAACGGCTTCCTCGAAGCCATGACCAGTGACGATCCCGACTTCGCGATGGCCAGGAAGTATCTGACGAACAAGGCGTCGGAGTACTGGCGGCCGGGCGCCGGTACGACGGTGCTGCGCGCCGCTCCCGACCCGGCGGGCCCGAAGGAGCTTTCCGGCACCGACTCCTCCTCTCTCACCTATCCGCTGTACGGCGACCGGATCGCGGATGTGGACTCCGTACACGCCTACCAGCCGGCCGAACCGAGCGAGTACGCCGGGGAGATCAAGCTGGTCCAGCAGAATGTCGGGGGCGCCAAGGAGTGGCGCATCGACAGCCTGCCGCAGGGGCTGGTGCTCGGTGAGTCGGACTTTCAGCGCAACTACCGGTCGGTCAACAAGTATTACTTCGCGTCGGGGGAGAACTGGCTGGTCGCCGACCCCGTTTACATCCGTCAGCGAATAGACCCCACGACCCGGATGGATCCGGTGACCCAGGCGGTCAAGGTGCTGCTCGACGGGCCGACGAACTGGCTGAAGCCGGTGGTCGACTCGCCCTTCCCCGCCGGTACGGCGCTCCAGAAGGGCACCAAGTCGCTGGAGTTCGACGACCGCAACGCCCTCAAGGTGCCGCTGAACGACAAGGCGTCCAAGGCGGGCCGTACGCAGTGCCGGAAGATGGCGGCGCAACTGCTCTTCACCCTGCGGGATCTGACGTCCACACCTGTCGGGCAGGTCGAGCTGCTGGCCGACGGGTCCTCGCTCTGTGTGCTCAGCGGCGACCAGGCCGAGGAGTTCGCACCCGACCGCACCACCGGCCGACCCGACAATCCCTATTTCGTCGACGACCACGGGCGGCTGTCGCTGTTGCAGGCGGGTGCCGACGAGGCCGCCGACCGGTCGCATGTCATCGGGCCGTTCGGCAGCGGCGGCGTGAAGCTCGGTTCGGTCGCGGTGGCCCGCGACGAGAAGCGTGCTGCGGGTGTCACGGAGGACGCCAAATCGCTCTTTGTGTCTTCCATACTGTCGGACGGCGAGGTGGCTCCCGCGCTGGTGTCCAGCGACGGTCCGGCGCGCAGCCGGCTGTCTCCGCCGAGCTGGGACGGGCACGGCGATCTGTGGATCGCGGACCGGGACCCCCGCAAGCCGCGGCTGCTGCGGTTCGCGGAGGGCACCGGTACGCCGCTTCCGGTCACGGTCGAGGGGCTCGGCGACGGGCGTATCCAGGGGCTGCGGGTATCGGCGGACGGTGTACGCATCGCGCTGCTGGTGTCCGAGGGCGGACGCACCACGCTGCGGATCGGGCGGGTTGAGCGGAGCGGCTCGGTGGACGATCCGACGGTGTCCGTGGCGCAACTCCAGTCGGTGGCGCCGCAGATGGACACGGTGGCAGCGGTGTCCTGGGCAGGGCCGAGCCGGCTGGTGGTGGTCGGCAAGGAGTCCGGTGGTGTGCAGCAGATGCGCTACATCCAGACCGATGGATCGACCTCGGCCGCGAGTGTGCTGCCCGGTCTGAACCAGGTGACCGCGATCGCGGCGGCGAACGACGACCAGCAGCCGCTGGTGGCCGATTCCGATGACGCCGGGATCGTCCGGCTGCCCTCCGGGGGGAACTGGCAGACAATGGTCGAGGTGGGCTCGTCGCCCGTCTACCCCGGCTGACACGGGGCACCGGCCGCGGGAGACGTACGTGCCGGTCGGCGAAGACGTAACCGCCGGTCGCGGGAGACGTACGCGCTGGACGGGGTCTTTCGGGGGTGCGCGGGAGCGGGCGCCCGGGGGTGTGCCGGAACGAACCGGATCTTGGCCTGAACGAGTTGTCCACAGGGGTGGCCGGGCGCCCTCGTCGTTGGCACAGTGGTGTCATGCGGGCGTGGTGGCGGGAGATCACCGGCCTGGTGCTGCCTGCCGCCTGTGGCGGCTGCGGGAGCCCCAGGACACCTCTGTGCGAGGACTGCGGACGGGCCCTTTACGGCACCTGGCCGTGCCGGGTACGGCCGGCGCCGGAGCCCGTGGGACTGCCGGCCGTCCATGCCGCGGCGCCGTATGAGGACGCCGTACGGGCCGTGCTGCTGGCGCACAAGGAGCGCGGGGCGCTCGGGATGGCCGCGCCGCTGGGGCGGGCCCTGGCCGGGGCCGTACGGGCCGCCGCGCCGCCGGGTACGGGGGTCGGTCCGCTGCTGCTGGTGCCGGTGCCGTCCACGCGCCGCGCGGTCGGGGCGCGTGGACACGACGCGGCCCGCAGGATCGCGCTGGCCGCCGCCGGTGACCTGCGGCGCGGAGACAGGCCGTGCCGGGTCCTTCCGGTGCTGCGGCAGCGGCGCGCGGTGGCCGACCAGACGGGCCTCGGTGCCCGTCAGCGGCTGGCGAATCTGTCCGGCGCGCTGGAGGTCGCCGTCGGAGGCGCGCGGCTGCTGAAGGGCGGCAGGGTGGTGCTGGTGGACGATCTCATGACGACGGGTGCCTCGCTCGTCGAGGCGGCGAGGGCACTGCGTGCCGCGACCGGCCCCGGCATTCCGGGATTCGGCCAGGTGACCGCGGCAGTTGTCGCCGCGCCGCCGCTCTCCTTCGAAATAAACCGGAACTGACCGGAAGCGTGCATCGTTGCCGATAAAGAGGGCAGGAAAACAACTGAACAGAGGTACGTGCCGGTAGCGGGTGCCGACACCCGCCCGGGAGGTCTATGTTCGGATAAGAGGAGTGATGCGAGTCATGACTCGCTGAATACCCCGTGTTGCGTCGGCTTTTTCAGAACCTCGGAAGTTCGGGGATGGGGATCATGCCGATGGGGGAGGAGGAGGTGAAAGTCGCCAAGTCCGAGGCTCCGGTGATTACCGGGGCCTGGTGCAACAGGGAGTAACTCCGCAGCGAGGCGGAGTGATCCGGGAACGGAGTTCTGCGTGGACATCGTCGTCAAGGGCCGCAAGACAGAGGTGCCCGAGCGGTTCCGCAAGCACGTGGCCGAGAAGCTGAAGCTGGAGAAGATCCAGAAGCTCGACGGCAAGGTGATCAGCCTCGACGTCGAGGTGTCCAAGGAGCACAATCCGCGGCAGGCCGACCGGTGCGACCGGGTGGAGATCACGCTCCACTCCCGCGGCCCCGTGATTCGCGCGGAGGCGGCCGCGGCCGATCCGTACGCGGCGCTCGATCTGGCCACCGGCAAGCTGGAGGCACGGCTGCGCAAGCAGCACGAGAAGCGCCACAACCGCCGGGGGAACGGCCGGTTGTCGGCAGCCGAGGTCGTCGAGGTCGTTCCTGGGGTCGCCCAGTTGAACGCGAACGGCGAGACCGCGGCGGAGGAGGCGGCACAGGCCGTTCCCACCACGATGGTCTGTTCTCTTGAGGTGCAGGGCGAGGGACCGCTCGTGGTGCGGGAGAAGACCCATGTCGCCGCACCGATGACGCTCGATCAGGCGCTCTACGAAATGGAGCTGGTCGGGCACGACTTCTATCTGTTCGTCGATTCCGACACCAAGGAACCCAGCGTCGTCTACCGGCGCCATGCCTACGACTACGGCGTCATTCATCTCAGGACGGACCCGTTCGCCGGATCGGAAGCGGGCGGCGCGGGCGGCGCCCTCGGCGGCTGACGCACCGGCCGGGACCGCCGGAAACCGGCCGGAATAAGGCCGGAATTCGTGCCCCCGCGGTGCCCCTGAGCGCCCCTCGGGGCCTCAGGGGCACCGTTGCGCGCCCCCAACGACCATCGCTTCGGCGTCCGGGCATGAAATCATGGCGTCGCGGCCAACACGTGGCCCGCGAACTGCGGTTGGCCGGTCCCCGGGAAATTCGGGCCATGGCCTTCAGGGGAGGGAACGATGGCGGACAGCTTCGGTCCGGTGCATCACGCGAGCGATGCCGACGACACGATCGGCGGCGCCCGGTCCGATGCCGCCGCGGAACGGGGTGACTCCCCGAGGGAGCCGATCCGGGTCCTCGTTGTGGACGACCACGCCCTCTTCCGCCGCGGACTGGAGATCGTCCTCGCCCAGGAGGAGGACATCCAGGTCGTCGGAGAGGCCGGCGACGGCGCGGAGGCCGTCGACAAGGCCGCCGATCTGCTGCCGGACATCGTGCTGATGGATGTACGGATGCCCAAGCGCGGCGGGATCGAGGCCTGTACCTCCATCAAGGAGGTGGCCCCCAGTGCCAAGATCATCATGCTGACGATCAGCGACGAGGAAGCCGACCTCTACGACGCGATCAAGGCGGGCGCCACCGGCTATCTCCTCAAGGAAATCTCCACCGATGAAGTGGCCACCGCGATCCGCGCCGTGGCCGACGGTCAGTCACAGATCAGCCCGTCGATGGCGTCCAAATTGCTGACCGAGTTCAAATCGATGATTCAGCGCACGGACGAACGCAGGCTCGTTCCGGCGCCGCGCCTCACCGATCGTGAACTGGAAGTCCTCAAGCTGGTCGCCACGGGAATGAACAACCGTGATATCGCCAAGGAGTTGTTCATCTCCGAGAACACGGTGAAGAACCATGTCCGCAACATCCTGGAGAAGCTGCAACTGCACTCCCGGATGGAAGCCGTGGTCTATGCGATGCGGGAGAAGATCCTCGAAATCCGCTGACGCTGTCCAGGCATCCGGGCACAGCGGCGTATCCGGCCCGACGGATCCGGCCCGGTGTATCCGGCCCCGGTGACGGCGCTCAGAGCGCGGTGAGCGCGTCCACCAGCGGGCCGCGCAGCGCGGGCGTGTCGACCCGCTCCACCCGCACGTCCGAGCAGCCGACCCACTCCGCGGCCTCCCGCAGCGCCTGGGCCATCGCCGGCACGGCCCTGGGAGTCTCCAGGGACACCTGCTTCGCCACGAGCGTCTTCCCCTCGCGCGCCGGGTCGACACGGCCCAGCAGCTTTCCCCCGGACAGCAGCGGCATCGCGAAGTAGCCGTACACCCGCTTGGGCTTGGGGACGTACGCCTCCAGCCGGTGGGTGAAGCCGAAGATCCGCTCCGTGCGGGCCCGCTCCCAGATGAGGGAGTCGAAGGGCGACAGCAGCGTCGTGCGGTGCCGCCCCCTCGGTACGGTCGCCAGCGCCTCCGGGTCGGCCCAGGCCGGCTTCCCCCAGCCCTCGACCGTCACCGGCACCAGCCCCGAGTCCGCGATCACGGCGTCGACCTGCTCGCCCTTGAGACGGTGGTAGTCGGCGATATCGGCGCGCGTACCGACACCGAGGGACTGGCCCGCGAGCCGTACGAGCCGGCGCAGACATTCCGTGTCGTCCAGATCGTCGTGGAGGAACTCGTCGGGGACGGCCCGCTCCGCGAGGTCGTAGACCCGCTTCCAGCTGCGCCGCCCGGTGCACACCACCTCGCCGTACATGAGCGCGCGCTCGACGGCGACCTTCGCCTCGGACCAGTCCCACCACGGCCCGCCGTTCTTGGCGCCGCCCAGTTCCGTGGCGGTCAGCGGGCCCTCCGACTCCAGCTGCTTGATCACCGTGTCGTAGGCGCCGTCCGCCAGCTCGTGGTACCAGTGCGGGCGGGCGCGGTAGGCGCGCCTGCGGAAGGCGAAGTGCGGCCACTCCTCGACCGGCAGGATGCACGCCGCGTGCGACCAGTACTCGAAGGCGTGCGGCTGTGACGGTGACGTACCGGCCGGGGCCGGGGTCCAGTACGCGTCCTCGACCGTCCTGCGGCCGACGGCGCCCAGGCGCGCGTACGGAATCAGTTCGTGCGACCGCGCCAGCACCGAGATCGTGTCCAGCTGGACGGCTCCGAGATGGCGCAGCACGCCCCGCACCCCGCCGCGCCGGTCGGGGGCGCCGAGGAATCCCTGGGCGCGCAGCGCTATCCGGCGGGTCTCGTCGGCGGACAGCTCGGTAGTGGCGGGCGGCACAGTCGTCATGAACCGCACGATAGACGCCGGCACTGACAGTCAGGCCCGCGCGGGCCTGTTCAAGCCCTCGGCGGACACACCCGGGCCCCCGCGCCATCCACCGGCACATTGCTCTCCTGAAACCTCCTGGGAGGGCAGGTACGGGTGGGCGCCCGGCAGCCCCAGATCGGACGGGAGCAGCGCGCCTATCCAGACGTCCCGCAGCGTGTCCCTGTTGAGCAGCGCGGCGCGCAGCACGCCCTCCATCACGAAACCGGTCTTCTCCGCGACGGCGCGCGAAGCCACGTTCCCGGCCTCGGCGCGCCACTCCAGGCGCTGGGCGCCCAGCTCCGTGAAGGCCCAGTGGGCCACCGCCCGCACGGCTTCGGCCGTATAGCCCCGGCCGCGGTGTTCCCGCGCCGTCCAGTAGCCGATCTCCCAGGTGCCCGTCTGGGAGTGCGCGTTGACCGCACCCATCACCGGGCCCCCGTCCCGGGGCACCACGCCGAAGGTGCAGTTGGTCCCCGTCCGCCAGCCGTCCGGGACCAAGCACGTGATGAAGTGCTCCGCGTGCTGCCGCTCGTACGGTGCGGGAACCGGGACCCAGCGCTGGATCTCGGGGTCCTGGCAGGCCGCGAGGACATCATTGACGTCATCCGGTGTGAGGGGGCGCAGCAGCAGGCGCTCGGTGGTGAGGGTGACGGGTTCCATAGCCGGATTCTGCTGAGCGGGGTCCCCCCGGCACGAGTGCTTTTCCCTTCTCACCGGCACCTTCCACGGGTCCCGCGCGTTCTCCTTGCGGGTGTCGGCGGGCCCGCGTGACCTCGGCCCTCCCGGCACGGGCGGGTCCTCGCTTACGATGGCCGTTGCGGTGGGGCCCGCCTGCCGCGCCCGTGTCCGTATCCGACCCACGTGCCAGGCCCGACCGGCAAGGAGACCAACCTCAGTGTCCGTCTTCAACAAGCTCATGCGTGCAGGCGAAGGCAAGATCCTGCGCAAACTGCACCGCATCGCGGACCAGGTCAACTCCATCGAAGAGGATTTCGTAACCCTCTCCGACGCCGAGTTGAGGGCGCTCACCGCTGAGTACAAAGAGCGGTACGCCGACGGCGAGAGCCTTGACGACCTGCTCCCCGAGGCCTTCGCGACCGTCCGCGAGGCGGCCAAGCGCGTCCTCGGCCAGCGTCACTACGACGTGCAGCTGATGGGCGGCGCCGCCCTGCACCTCGGCTATGTCGCAGAGATGAAGACCGGTGAGGGCAAGACCCTCGTCGGCACGCTGCCCGCGTATCTCAACGCGCTGTCCGGCAAGGGCGTCCACCTGATCACGGTGAACGACTACCTGGCCGAGCGTGACTCCGAGATGATGGGCCGCGTCCACAATTTCCTGGACCTCAAGGTCGGCTGCATCCTGGCGAACATGTCGCCCGCGCAGCGACGTGAGCAGTACGCCTGCGACATCACGTACGGCACGAACAACGAGTTCGGGTTCGACTACCTGCGCGACAACATGGCGTGGTCCCAGGAGGAGCTGGTCCAGCGCGGCCACAACTACGCCATCGTCGACGAGGTCGACTCGATCCTCGTGGACGAGGCCCGTACGCCGCTGATCATCTCCGGCCCCGCCGACCAGGCCACCAAGTGGTACGGCGACTTCGCCAAGCTGGTCACCCGGCTGACGAGGGGCGAGGCGGGCAACCCGCTCAAGGGCGTCGACGAGACCGGCGACTACGAGGTCGACGAGAAGAAGCGCACCGTGGCCATTCATGAGTCCGGTGTGTCCAAGGTCGAGGACTGGCTGGGCATCGACAACCTGTACGAGTCGGTGAACACCCCGCTCGTCGGTTATCTGAACAACGCCATCAAGGCCAAGGAACTGTTCAAGAACGACAAGGACTATGTCGTCATCGACGGCGAAGTCATGATCGTCGACGAGCACACCGGCCGTATCCTCGCCGGCCGCCGCTACAACGAGGGCATGCACCAGGCGATCGAGGCGAAGGAAGGGGTGGACATCAAGGACGAGAACCAGACCCTCGCCACGATCACCCTGCAGAACTTCTTCCGCCTCTACGGCAAGCTCTCCGGCATGACCGGTACGGCCATGACCGAGGCCGCCGAGTTCCACCAGATCTACAAGCTGGGCGTCGTGCCGATCCCGACGAACCGGCCCATGGTCCGCATGGACCAGTCCGACCTGATCTACCGCACCGAGGTCGCCAAGTTCGCGGCGGTCGTGGACGACATCGCCGAGAAGCACGAGAAGGGTCAGCCGATCCTGGTCGGCACCACCTCGGTCGAGAAGTCCGAGTACCTCTCGCAGCAGCTCAACAAGCGCGGTGTCCAGCACGAGGTGCTCAACGCCAAGCAGCACGACCGGGAAGCGACGATCGTCGCCCAGGCCGGCCGCAAGGGTGCCGTCACCGTCGCCACGAACATGGCCGGACGCGGTACGGACATCAAGCTCGGTGGCAACCCCGACGATCTCGCCGAGGCGGAGCTGCGCCAGCGCGGCCTGGACCCCGTCGAGCATGTCGAGGAGTGGGCCGCCGCCCTGCCGGCCGCGCTGGAGAAGGCCGAGCAGGCGGTGAAGGCGGAGTTCGAGGAGGTCAAGGACCTCGGCGGGCTGTACGTCCTGGGCACCGAGCGGCACGAGTCGCGCCGTATCGACAACCAGCTGCGCGGTCGTTCCGGACGTCAGGGCGACCCCGGCGAGTCCCGCTTCTATCTCTCCCTCGGCGACGACCTGATGCGGCTGTTCAAGGCGCAGATGGTCGAGCGCGTGATGGCCATGGCCAATGTGCCGGACGACGTCCCGATCGAGAACAAGATGGTGACGCGCGCCATCGCCTCCGCCCAGTCCCAGGTCGAGCAGCAGAACTTCGAGACGCGTAAGAACGTCCTGAAGTACGACGAGGTGCTCAACCGGCAGCGTGAGGTCATCTACGGCGAGCGACGCCGCGTCCTGGAGGGCGAGGACCTCCAGGAGCAGGTGCGCCACTTCATGGACGACACGATCGACGCGTACATCCAGGCGGAGACCGTCGAGGGCTTCGCCGAGGAGTGGGACCTCGACCGGCTGTGGGGAGCCTTCAAGCAGCTCTACCCGACGAAGGCCACGGTGGAGGAGCTGGAGGAGACGGCGGGCGACCGCGCCGGGATCACCGCCGAGTTCATCGCGGAGTCCGTCAAGGACGACATCTACGCCCAGTACGAGGAGCGCGAGAACCAGCTCGGCTCGGACATCATGCGCGAGCTGGAGCGGCGCGTGGTGCTGTCCGTCCTGGACCGCAAGTGGCGTGAGCACCTCTACGAGATGGACTACCTCCAGGAGGGCATCGGCCTGCGCGCCATGGCGCAGAAGGACCCGCTGGTCGAGTACCAGCGCGAGGGCTTCGACATGTTCAACGCCATGATGGAGGGCATCAAGGAGGAGTCCGTCGGCTACCTGTTCAACCTGGAGGTCCAGGTCGAGCAGCAGGTCGAGGAGGTCCCGGTGCAGGACGCGGCCGAGCGTCCCTCGCTCGCCAAGAAGGACGACGCGGTGCCCGCCGGCGCCTCCCGTCCGGAGATCCGCGCGAAGGGCCTCGACGCGCCGCAGCGGCCCGACCGGCTGCACTTCTCCGCTCCCACGGTGGACGGCGAGGGCGGCATCGTCGAGGGCGACTTCCAGAGCGCCGAGGGGCCGACGCGGTCGACGTCGGACGGGATGACGCGCGCGGAGCGCCGTAAGGCGCAGAAGGGCACGAGCGGCGGGCGTCGGCGCAAGAAGTAAGCCGCCGCCGGAAGCGATGACGGACGAGGGCGGGCCGGGGCGCATAGCGAGTGCGCGCCCCGGCCCGTCCTCATGTGCGCCGCCATGTCCGTCCCCCCGTTGTGCGCCGCCATGTCCGTCCTCCCGTCCGTCCTCGGTCCGTTCCACCATCCGGTGCCCGTCCGTTCTCAGGTGCGCTCTCCGCCGAGCTCGACCGCCGCGCAGCGCCAGCGCTGGTCGGCGCCCTGTTCGAGCCGGAAGGCCATGGCGCGTACCTGATCGCCCGCGGAGATGCTGGCGGCGGCCTCGACCGCTCCCGGGCGCGGCTGGAAGGCGCGGCAGGTACGGATGACGGGACGGGCGCCCCGTGCCCTGAGCGGGGTGCCGGGCGCGAGGCGGACGAGTTGTTCGTACGCCTCGCCAATGGTCTGGCCGAGCATCCAGTGCACGGGGCGGTGACCGCTGAGGACGGCGAGCAGGCGCTCCGCGAAGAGTTCGTGCGGCGGCGGGAGGTGCGGGCGCCGCTGCGGGCGTACGGCGCCCGGCCTGCGCTGGTCGCGCCGGCCGGGCGGCCTCGCGGCGGCGGTGGCCCGGGTCCTCGTCGTGCCGGTCCCCGTGGTGGTGCCGGTCGGAGTGGTGGTACTGGTCGTGTTCACGCAGATCGCCCCCGTTCTGTCCGGCCCGGTTCGAATACCGGCCGGTAACTTCTGTTGGGGGATCTTTTACGGGCCCTTGGGGGACGCCCGCAAGACCGGTGGGGACGCGGAGCGCTCGGAGCCGAAATCACCTATCCGGATGACCGGCGGACGATACCGGGCCCGGTGACGAGGTGGCGTGCGGTTCCTGGTGGACGCCCGGGGGCTCCATGAGCGTCACCCCGAAGAGGGACTCCCGCACGTATCCTTAGGTGCTCTCCCGACTACGAAAGCGACCAGCGATGCGCGTCTACGTCCCCCTGACCCTTCCCGGTCTCGCAGAGGCGCACAAGACGGGTGAGCTGGGACCGGGACCGCTAACCGCCTACGCCGTGACCCCCGGGCTGCGCGAGTGGTACGTCTCCGACGACATCGAGGAGCTGGAGTACGCGGCCCTCAACCGCGCCGCGGCCGCCTCGCTCCGGCTGCTCGCCGCCGATCCGGTGGCCGGGCGCCGCAGGGTGGTCGTGGCGGCCGATGTGCCGGACAGGGAAGCCGTGTCGGATCCCGACCGCGGGCTGGACGACGCGGGCCTCGGCGAGGTGCGGATCGCGGACCCGATCGCGCTGTCGAAGGCGGCGGCGGTGCATGTCGACTCCGACGAGGCGGACGCCGATGTGTCGGCCGCGGCGGCGGCGCTGGGCGCGGCGGACCACGGGGACGACGACGCGCAGTTCACGGTGGACGGCGCGGAGGACCACGAGCTGCTCTGGTACGGCGTCCAGGAGATCCCGAACCTGATCGGCTGAGCGACCGACAGCAGACGTCTCCCAGGCCGTGGTCCTTCGCCCTGGTCGTGTTCCTTCGCAGGTCACGGCGGTCAGCAGGGTTCCGCCGGGGGCGTTGTCAGTCCCGGCCGGTACCGTTTTCGGCATGGGGAAGCAGAACACGCATCTGGTCTGGGACTGGAACGGCACCATCCTCGATGACATCGAGGCGGTCATCGGGGCGACCAACGCGGCCTTCGCGGAGATAGGGCTGGCGTCCATCACGCTGGACACCTACCGCGAGCTGTACTGCGTCCCGGTCCCGAAGTTCTACGAGCGGCTGATGGGCCGCCTGCCGAGCGACGCCGAGTGGGCCGTCATGGACGAGACCTTCCACCGGCACTACACGGAGCGGCGGACCGGCTGCGGGCTCACGGAAGGCGTCGAGGAGCTGCTGTCGCAGTGGCGGCTGGCCGGGGACAGTCAGTCGCTGCTGAGCATGTACGGACACGAGCAACTGGTTCCGGTGGTGCGGGGGTACGGGATCGAGAGCCACTTCGTCCGCGTCGACGGCCGGACGGGCCCGTCCGGCGGCAGCAAGGCCGTGCACATGGAGCGCCATCTGACCGCGCTGGCGTCGACGGGCGCGATATCCGCCGAGCGGACGGTGGTGATCGGTGACGCGGTCGACGACGCGCTGGCGGCGGCGCATGTGGGCGCGCGTGCCGTGCTGTACACGGGGGGCTCGCACAGCCGGGCCAGCCTGGAGGCGGTGGGCGTACCGGTGGTGGACACACTCGCGGAGGCGGTCGACACAGCGCGGCGGCTCACGTCCTGACGCCGGTGTGACCGGCAGGGACTGCCGGGGGAGCGGACTACAGGGGGAGCACCCGGCTCCGGGCCTGCCCCGGCTCGTGGTCTCCCCTCCGGCGGCCCCCGGCGGTCGCGTGGTCACGTCACGCCACGACATCTCCCGGGGCTCCCGGCTCACCGGGGCCTCGCCGGTCAGGTCACCGGGGCCTTCGCGCGCAGCACGGTGAGGAACTCACGCATCCAGGCCGGGTGGTCGGGCCAGGCGCGGGACGAGACGAGTGTGCCGTCCACCACCGCCTCCGTGTCCTGGAAAGTGGCCCCGGCCGCCTGCATGTCCAGCTCCAGGGCCGGATAGGCCGTGACCCGGCGGCCGGCCAGCTCGCCGATCGCGGCCGTCAGCAGCGGCCCGTGACAGATCTGGGCGACGGGCTTGTCGGCGTCGAAGAAGGACTTGAGGATCTTGCGCAGCTCCGGGTCGGCCCGCAGATACTCGGGGGCGCGGCCGCCCGGGATGACCAGGGCGGCGTACTGCGTCGCGTCGACCTCGGCGAAGGCCAGATCGGCGGGCCAGGTGTAGCCGGGCTTCTCGGTGTAGGTGTCGAAGCCGGGCTCGAAGTCATGGACCACGAACTGAAGCTTCTTACGGGTGGGAGCGGCGATATGGACCTCGTATCCCTCCTCGCGCAGACGCTGATACGGGTAGAGCACTTCCAGCGACTCGGCGGCGTCGCCGGTGACGATCAGAACCTTGGCTGCCATGACTGCTCCCGGAGAGGGTGTGTCGGTATGTCCACCTGTCGACCAGTGTCGTCCTGTGGACCAGTGTCGTCCCGGTCGGCGTGCGTCGGCGAGGGTTTCGCGCCGGGCGGGGCCGTGAGCCTTTGACGGGCGTCCGTGTCGCTGTCCAGAGTGTCAAAGTTGGTACCCCGTATTTGTACACATGCGGCCCATGACGGCGCCCCGGTCGAGGGAGATAGCCTGGTGCCCGTGATCAGCGCGATATGCCGTGGGGGCAGCGAAGCCCCCCGCCTGCGCCCGGTGCGCCACAGGCCCCGGGCGATCGCTGGTCCCCCAGGACCGGTCCCTTCAGGACAGGACCTTGATCCGGGTCGACTGCCAAAATTGGCCAATAACGCCCCGGACATCTCTCATCGCGGCATAACGTCGACTCAGACCGGAAACCCCGCGTCGTGGCGTTGTGTCGCTTCCTTCACCTACGTCACGCAACGGCGCGCGACAGGAGCCAGAGGACATGCAGACCAAGCTGGACGAAGCCAAGGCCGAGCTGCTCGAACAGGCGGCTCGGGCCGCTGAGAACAGCCCGGTGGGGGGAACCGGGGGGCTGGGGGCCGGCCCCCGGGAGGACGATGCCTCGGCCGGATCCCGCGGCGCCGGAGGCCAGGGGGACGGTCCCGACCGGGACGGCCTTCTCGCGTACCTCCAGCGCTACTACCTGCACACCGCTGCCGAGGACCTGCAGGACCGCGACCCGGTCGACGTCGTCGGTGCGGCGCTCTCCCACTACCGGCTGGCCGGGAACCGCCCCCAGGGGACGGCGAACGTACGGGTGCACACCCCGACCGTCGAGGAGAACGGCTGGACCTGCCGCCACTCCGTGGTCGAGGTCGTCACCGACGACATGCCGTTCCTCGTCGACTCCGTCACCAATGAACTCTCGCGCCAGGGCCGCGGCATCCACGCCGTGGTCCATCCGCAGATCGCCGTACGGCGTGATGTCACCGGCAAGCTGATCGAGGTGCTGCCCGAAGAGGCGGTCACCGACGCGGAGCCCCGGCACGACGTGTTCATCGAGTCCTGGATCCATGTCGAGGTCGACCGCGAGACCGACCAGGCCGACCTCCAGCAGATGACCTCCGACCTGCTGCGGGTCCTCTCCGATGTCCGCGAGACGGTCGAGGACTGGGAGAAGATGCGGGACGCCGCGCTGCGCATCGCCGAGGAGCTGCCCAGCGAGCCGACCGCCGACGATCTGCGCGACCAGGAGGTCGAGGAGGCCCGGGAGCTGCTGCGCTGGCTCGCCGCCGACCACTTCACCTTCCTCGGCTACCGCGAGTATCAGCTGACGGACGGCGACGCCCTCTCCGCCGTGCCCGGCACCGGACTCGGCGTACTGCGCTCCGACCCGGCGCACACCGGCGACGAGGACCACCCGGTCAGCCCGTCCTTCAGCCGACTGCCCGCCGACGCCCGCGCCAAGGCCCGTGAGCACAAGCTGCTCGTCCTCACCAAGGCCAACAGCCGTGCCACGGTCCACCGCTCCGGCTATCTCGACTACGTCGGGGTCAAGAAGTTCGACGCCAAGGGCAATGTCGTCGGGGAGCGGCGCTTTCTCGGGCTCTTCTCCTCGGCCGCGTACACCGAGTCCGTCCGCCGGGTGCCGGTGATCCGCCGCAAGGTCGCCGAGGTCCTGGAGAACGCGGGCCTCTCGCCCAACAGTCACGACGGCCGCGATCTGCTCCAGATCCTGGAGACCTACCCGCGCGACGAGCTGTTCCAGACGCCCGGCGACGAACTCCGCTCCATTGTCACCAGCGTGCTGTATCTCCAGGAGCGCAGGCGGTTGCGGCTCTACCTCCGCCAGGACGAGTACGGGCGCTACTACTCCGCCCTCGTCTATCTGCCGCGCGACCGCTACACCACGGGCGTCCGGCTCCGGCTGGTCGAGATCCTCAAGGAGGAGCTCGGCGGGACCAGCGTCGACTTCACCGCGTGGAACACAGAATCGATCCTCTCCCGGCTGCACTTCGTCGTCCGGGTCCCCCGGGGCACCCAGCTGGCGAAGCTCACCGACGCCGACACCGAGCGGATCGAGGCCCGGCTCGTCGAGGCCGCCCGCTCCTGGGCCGACGCCTTCGGCGAGGCGCTGACAGCCGAGTGCGGTGAGGAGCGCGCCGCCGAACTGCTGCGCAGGTACGGCTCCGCCTTCCCCGAGGGCTACAAAGCCGACCACTCCCCGCGCGCCGCCGTCGCCGACCTGGCCCATCTGGAGGCGGTCACCAGCGCCGAGACGGGCTCGGACTTCGCGCTCTCGCTGTACGAACCGGTCGGCGCGGGCCCCGGCGAGCGCCGCTTCAAGATCTACCGCTCGGGCGAGCAGGTCTCCCTCTCCGCCGTCCTGCCGGTGCTCCAGCGGCTCGGCGTCGAGGTCGTCGACGAGCGTCCGTACGAGCTGCGCTGCTCGGACCGTACCCACGCCTGGATCTACGACTTCGGCCTGCGGCTGCCCCAGGGCGGCGGGGGCGACTATCTCACCGAGGACGACCGCCAGCGCTTCCAGGACGCCTTCGCCGCCGTGTGGACCGGAGCCGCCGAGAACGACGGCTTCAACTCCCTCGTCCTGCGGGCCGGTCTGGACTGGCGGCAGGCGATGGTGCTGCGCGCGTACGCCAAGTACCTGCGCCAGTCCGGCTCGACCTTCAGCCAGGACTACATGGAGGACACCCTCCGCAGCAATGTCCACACCACCCGGCTGCTGGTCTCCCTCTTCGAGGCCAGGATGTCGCCGGGCCGCCAGCGCGCCGGCACGGAGCTGACGGAAGCGATGCTGGAGGAGCTGGACGGCGCCCTGGACCAGGTCGCGAGCCTGGACGAGGACCGCATCCTCCGCTCCTTCCTCACCCTCATCAAGGCCACGCTGCGGACCAACTTCTTCCAGCACGCCGGTGACGGCACGAAGAGCGAGAAGAGCGAGAAGGGCCGGACCGGCGCGGGCGAGCAGCACAGCTATGTGTCGATGAAGTTCGACCCGCAGGCCATCCCCGATCTGCCCGCGCCCCGCCCGCGGTACGAGATCTGGGTGTACTCCCCGCGCGTCGAGGGTGTCCATCTGCGCTTCGGCAAGGTCGCCCGTGGCGGTCTGCGCTGGTCCGACCGGCGCGAGGACTTCCGTACGGAGATCCTCGGCCTGGTCAAGGCGCAGATGGTCAAGAACACCGTGATCGTGCCGGTGGGCGCCAAGGGCGGTTTCGTCGCCAAGCAGCTGCCCGATCCGGCCGCGGACCGCGACGCCTGGCTGGCCGAGGGCATCGCCTCGTACAAGATCTTCATCTCGGCGCTGCTGGACATCACGGACAATATGGTGGCGGGCGAGGTCGTGCCGCCGATCGATGTGGTCAGGCACGACGAGGACGACACGTATCTGGTCGTCGCCGCCGACAAGGGCACCGCGAGCTTCTCCGACATCGCCAACGACGTCGCGGTCGCCTACAACTTCTGGCTCGGGGACGCCTTCGCGTCCGGCGGCAGCGCGGGCTACGACCACAAGGGCATGGGCATCACGGCGCGCGGCGCCTGGGAGTCCGTCGAGCGGCACTTCCGCGAGCTCGGCCATGACACCCAGACCGAGGACTTCACGGTCGTGGGCGTCGGTGACATGTCCGGTGACGTGTTCGGCAACGGCATGCTGCTCTCCGAGCACATCCGGCTGGTCGCGGCCTTCGACCACCGGCACATCTTCCTCGACCCGCGCCCGGACGCGGCCACCTCGTACGCGGAGCGCCGCCGGCTGTTCGAGCTGCCGCGCTCGTCGTGGGCCGACTACGACAAGGAACTGCTGTCGCAGGGCGGCGGTATCCACCCCCGCACGGCCAAGGCGATCCCCATCAACGCGCATGTGCGGGAGGCGCTCGGCATCGAGCCGGGTGTCTCCAAGCTGACGCCCGCCGAGCTGATGAAGGCGATTCTCCAGGCCCCGGTGGACCTGCTGTGGAACGGCGGCATCGGTACGTATGTGAAGGCCTCCACCGAGACCGACGCCGATGTCGGCGACAAGGCCAATGACGCGATCCGCGTCAACGGCGAGGACCTGCGGGTCAGGGTCGTCGGCGAGGGCGGCAACCTGGGGCTGACCCAGCTCGGCCGTATCGAGTTCGCCCGGCGCGGCGCCGGCGGCGAGGGCGGCAAGGTCAACACCGACGCCATCGACAACAGCGCGGGCGTCGACACCTCCGACCACGAGGTGAACATCAAGATCCTGCTCAACGGTCTGGTCACGGAAGGCGACATGACCGTCAAGCAGCGCAACATCCTGCTCGCCGCGATGACCGACGAGGTCGGCGCGCTGGTGCTGCGCAACAACTACGCGCAGAACACCGCGCTCGCCAACGCCGTGACCCAGGCCCCGTCCCTGCTCCACGCCCATCAGCGGTTCATGCGCCGTCTGGTGCGCGACGGACATCTCGACAGGGCGCTGGAGTTCCTGCCCAGCGACCGGCAGATCCGCGAACTGCTCAACGCGGGCAAGGGCCTGTCCCAGCCCGAACTGGCGGTGCTGCTCGCCTACACCAAGATCACGGTGGCGGAGGAGCTGATCCACACCGAGCTGCCCGACGACCCGTATCTGCGCAAGCTGCTGCACGCGTACTTCCCGCGGGCGCTGCGGGAGAAGTTCGCCGAGCAGATCGACGCGCACGCGCTGCGCCGCGAGATCGTGACGACGGTGCTGGTCAACGACACCGTCAACACCGGTGGTTCGACCTTCCTGCACCGGCTGCGGGAGGAGACCGGGGCGTCGACCGAGGAGATCGTACGGGCCCAGGCCGCGGCCCGGGAGATCTTCGGGCTGAACGCTGTCTGGGACTCCGTCGAGGCGCTGGACAACCAGGTGGCGGCCGATGTCCAGACCCGGATCAGGCTGCACTCGCGCCGACTGGTCGAACGCGGCACGCGCTGGCTGCTGGGCAACCGGCCGCAGCCGCTGGAGATCGCGGGGACCATCGAGTTCTTCGCGGCGAGGGTCGAGCGGGTGTGGGCGCAGCTGCCCCCGATGCTGCGCGGCGCGGAGCTGGAGTGGTACCGGCGGATCCTGGCGGAGCTGACCGAGGCGGGGGTTCCGGAGGAGCTGGCCCTGCGGGTGGCGAGCTTCTCGTCCGCCTTCCCGACGCTCGACATCGTGGCGATCGCGGACCGTACGGACCAGGACCCGCTCTCCGTCGCCGAGGTGTACTACGACCTCGGTGACCGGCTGCGGATCACCCAGCTGATGGACCGGATCGTGGAGCTGCCGCGGGCCGACCGCTGGCAGTCCATGGCCCGTGCGTCCATCCGCGAGGACCTGTACGCGGCGCACGCCGCGCTGACGGCGGACGTACTGGCCGTGGGCGACGGGGACTCGACGCCCGAGGAGCGCTTCAAGGCGTGGGAGCAGAAGAACGCCGCGATCCTCGGCCGTTCGCGGTCCACGCTGGAGGAGATCCAGGGGTCGGACGCGTTCGATCTGGCGAATCTGTCGGTCGCGATGCGGACGATGCGCACGCTGCTGCGTACGCACAGCTGAGCAGCACGGAGAGGACAGCACGAAGAGGGGCAGCACGAAGAGGGACAGAGGGAGGGGCGCCGGGCTCGCGACGAGCCGGGCGCCCCTCCCCCCTGTCAGCGCCGCGTGGCCTACGTGGCCGACGAGGGCTGCGCCGCGCTGACAGGGCTACTTCTTCTTGCCCGTGAACTCCTCGTACGCCGCGACGACATCCCCTGCCGCGCCGTCCATCCGCAGCGTCCCCGACTCCAGCCAGAGTGCCCGGTCACAGGTTTCGAGGATGGACTTGTTGCTGTGGCTGACCAGGAAGACCGTGCCGGCCTCCGCGCGCAGCTCGGCGATCCGCTCCTGGCTGCGGCGCTGGAATCTGGCGTCGCCGGTGGAGAGCGCCTCGTCGATCAGCAGCACGTCATGGCTCTTGGCGGCGGCGATCGAGAAGCGCAGCCGGGCGCCCATCCCCGAGGAGTACGTCCGCATCGGCAGCGAGATGAAGTCGCCCTTCTCGTTGATCCCGGAGAACTCCACGATGTCGTCGTAGCGGGTACGTACGTGCTCCCGCGACATGCCCATCGCCAGCCCGCCGAGGATGACGTTCCGCTCGCCGGTCAGATCGCTCATCAACGCCGCGTTGACGCCGAGGAGCGAGGGCTGCCCCCGGGTGAAGACCTTGCCCCGCGAGGGCGGCAGCAGCCCGGCGATCGCCTTCAGCAGGGTCGACTTGCCGGATCCGTTGGAGCCGATCAGACCGATGGCCTCGCCCTTGTACGCGACGAAGCTGACGCCCTTCACGGCGTGCACCTCGCGCGCCCCGGGCGCAGACCGGCGCGAGACGATCCGGCTCAGCGCCGAGGTGGCGCTGCCCCGTCCGCCCCGGGTGCCGTGCACCGTATAGGTGATGTGGACGCCGTCGACGACGACGGTGGGGACGCGTTCGCGCGCCGTGCCCGGCCCGGCGGCGTCCCTGTCCGTGTCCGTGCTGTCCCGCTCCTTCTCCCTCTTCTCAGCCACGTCCGTACTCCTCCTCGGCCTTCCAGAAGAACAGGAACCCGCCGACGCCCGCGAGCAGTGCCCAGCCGAGGGCGACGGCCCAGATGTGCGGGGGCAGTTGACCGGCCGTATAGCTGTCGATGAGCGCGAAGCGCATCAGATCGATAGAGACGGCGGCCGGGTTGCACTCCAGGATCACCGTCACCACACGCGGCAGCTCGTCGCCGCTCGTGACCTTGTCGACGCTCCACATCACGCCCGACACATACATCCAGGTGCGCAGCAGGAACGGCATCAGCTGCGAGATGTCCGGAGTCCTGGCCGCGAGCCTGGCCACGGCCATCGAGACGCCGGTGTTGAAGAGCGACTGGAGCAGCAGGGCCGGTAGCGCGAGCAGCCAGCTCACCGCCGGGTACTGGCCGAAGGAGACCAGGATCACCACCAGAGCGCCCATCGAGAACAGCAGTTGCTGGAGCTGCTGGAGCGCGAGCCCGATCGGCAGGGCGGCGCGCGGGAAGTGCAGGGCCCGTACGAGACCGAGGTTGCCGGAGATCGCGCGGGTGCCGGCCATGATCGAGTTCGAGGTGAAGGTCCAGATGAAGACGCCCGTGACCAGGAACGGGATGAAGTCCGGTACGCCGTGCTTGGTGTCGAGCAGCACCCCGAAGATGAAGTAGTAGACCGTCGCGTTCAGCAGCGGGGTCATGATCTGCCAGATCTGGCCCAGCTTCGCCTGGCTGTACTGGGCGGTCAGCCGGGCGGTGGCGAAGGCGCCGATGAAATGCCGGCGCGACCACAGGGCGCGGACATAGTCGGGCAGGGCGGGGCGGGCGCCGCTCACGGTCAGGCCGTGGCGGCGGGCGAGGGCGCTGAGATCGGGCCCGGTCCCGGTATCGGGCTCCGGGACCGGTGAGGTCGGTGGGACCGGTGGGGCCGGTGCGATCGTCTGGCTCACGGGGGTCGCTTTCGACGGTGTTCTGGGGTGGCGCCGGTCGGCGTTGGGGCGGTCCCGGCGACGGGTCTCGGCGACGGGCCGCGGCGCCATCCGGCGACAGGCCGCGGCGCCAGGTCCGGCGACAGGCCGCGGCGCCAGGTCCGGCGACAGTCTCAACGACGGAACGGGTACGTATCGTCGTAACGTCAAAGGTAGGACGGAGTACGTCGCAACGCAACCGTGTCGTCGTCACGTCGATCGGCGCTATGCTCGTACGCGATGACTACCGACCCCAGCGCCGGCGTCCCGCGCGTCGCACGCCGTGTCCCGGCGGGAGCCGCCGTGCTCCGGGAGGACGTGACCGACGCCATCCGCGCCGCCGTCTTCGAGGAACTGGCCGCCGTCGGCTTCGCCCGGATGTCCATCGAGGGCATCGCGCGCCGGGCCGGGGTCGGCAAGACCGCCGTCTACCGTCGCTGGAAGTCCAAGCTGGAGCTCGTCCTCGATCTGGTCTCCGCCTTCGCGGCGCAGGGGCTGCCCGCCCCAGAGACCGGTTCGCTCCACGGCGATGTGCGCGCCCTGCTCGAAGTGGCCTCGCACGCCCTGTGCCACCCGGTGGCCTCGCAGGTCATCCCGGATCTTCTGGTGGAGGCCGCCCGGCACCCCGAGATCTCCGACGCGATCAAGGCGGCGCTGCTCGACGGACAGCGGGGCATCGCGGCGGTGATCGTCCGCGCGGCGGTCGAGCGCGGTGAGCTTCCCGAGGGCGCGGACGCCGACTGGGCGCTGGATCTGATCGTCGGACCGCTCTACTGGCGGCTCGTGGTGGTCCGCGGCGAGCTGCCCCCGGGCTATCTGGACGATCTGGCGGCCTCGGCGGTCGCGGCGCTCGGCCGCCGCGGCTGACCGGCGCCCGCCTTCCGCCCGAGCGGCGGAACCGGTGTCCGGCCGGACAGCGCGGCGGGGGAGGACCGGCCGTCCCGTGGTCCGTCCTCCCCCGCCAACACCGTTGGTCCTGACGCTACATGGCCGCTACTTGACGGCTCCCGCCATCACGCCCGTCACGAACTGCCGCTGGAACGCGAAGAACACGGCCAGCGGGATCACCATCGACACGAAGGCGCCGGGCGCCAGGACGTCGATGTTGTTGCCGAACTGCCGTACCTGCTGCTGGAGCGCGACGGTGATCGGCGGGTTCTTCGAGTCCGCGAAGATCAGCGCGACCAGCATGTCGTTCCAGACCCAGAGGAACTGGAAGATACCGAGCGAGGCGATCGCCGGACCGCCCAGCGGCATCACGACCCGTACGAACAGCCGTATCTCGCCCGCCCCGTCGAGCCGCGCGGCCTCCAGCAGCTCCCTCGGGATCTCCGCGAAGAAGTTCCGCAGCAGGAAGATCGCGAAGGGCAGACCGAAGGCGACATGGAAGAGCACCACGCCGAAGGTCGTCTCGAAGATGCCGACCGCGCCGAACAGCTTCGACACCGGGACCAGCGCGACCTGCACCGGGACCACCAGCAGCCCGACGACCACCAGGAACCACCAGTCGCGCCCCGGGAAGTCCATCCACGCGAAGGCGTATCCGGCGAGCGAGCCGATCACCACGACCAGGACCGTCGCCGGGACGGTGATCAGGATCGTGGAGAGCAGCGAGTTGGTGATGATGTCGTTGTCGAAGAGCCGCGAGTAGTTCTCGGTGGTGAGCTCCGCGGGCGCGGTGAACACCTGCCACCAGCCGCTCGCGCTGATGTCCGTGGCATTGCGCAGCGAGGAGATCAGCAGACCGATCGTGGGCATCAGCCAGAACAGGCCCACCAGGATCAGGAAGACCCGCATCACCCCGCCGCCCGCGCGGGCCGCGATCCTGCTCGCGAGGGGCTGCTTCGCCTTGACCTTGATCGCACCGTCGTTCGTGGTCATCGGCGAGTCTCCCTTCGCATGCGTCGTATGTTGAACAGCATCACCGGGATCACCAGCAGGAGCAGCAGTACGGCGATGGCGCTGCCCACGCCGAGATCCGCGTCCGTACCGAACGACGAGCGGTAGAGCTGGAGCGCCAGCACGTTCGCGTCGTCCTGGGACGAGCCCGGCGCGATGATGAAGACCAGGTCGAAGATCTTCAGTACGTTGATCATCAGCGTGACCATGACGACCGCGAGCACCGGCGCCAGCAGCGGCACGGTGATCCGGCGGAAGACCTGCCACTCGGTGGCACCGTCCACCCGCGCGGCCTCCATGAGTTCACGGGGCACGCTCGCGAGCCCCGCCGCGATCAGCACCATCGCGAACCCGGCCCACATCCAGATGTAGCTGCCGATGATGGCCGGCGTGACCAGGGAGGGCCCGAGCCAGTCCACGCCGTTGTACGGCTCCCTGAAGTTGGCCGCGGGCAGTCTGAGCTGGGCGCCGTCGGCCGCTTCCGGCAGGCTGAACGTACCGTCGGCGCCGGCGGTCGCGGAGGCGACGACCTTGCCGTCCTTGACCGCCTCCACCTTGAGGCCCTTGAGGCCCAGTTCCTGGGCGTCGATGACATTGGGCTTGCCGCCGCCGCCCTTGGTGAAGTCGAGCCAGGCGGTGCCGGTGACCCGGCCGTCCGCCGTCCGCGCCGCCTTGGCGGGCGCCGCGTCGGACGGCATCTTCGCGGGCGCCACCCCCACCAGCGGGAGCAGCACCTCCGTCCCGGCGCTCGCGGGCTCCTTGGTGACGAACGCGCCGCCGCCCGCCGGTTTCAGCGGATGCACCGGCAGCGGACGCGCCCTGGGGAAGCCCGCCGACTCGCTGAACGTGTCGTGCACACCCACCGCGACCGCGTTGGCGATGCCGCGCTCCGGGTCCTGTTCGTACACGAGCCGGAAGATGATGCCCGACGCGAGCATCGAGATCGCCATAGGCATGAAGATGACGAGCTTGAAGGCCGTGCTCCAGCGCACCCGTTCGGTGAGTACGGCGAAGATCAGCCCGAGCGCGGTGGCGATGGTGGGCGCCACCACCACCCAGATCGCGTTGTTCTTGACCGCGGTCAGGATGGTGTCGTCGGTGAAGAGCTCGATGTAGTTGTCGAGCCCGGCGAAGCTGTCACCGGACTTGTCGAAGAAGGACCGGTAGACCGAGAACCCGATGGGGTAGACCACGAGCGCGCCCAGCAGCACCAGCGCGGGCAGCAGGAAGCCGGCCGCGACGAGTTTGCGTGTGCCTGTCACACTCTTTCGTTTGCCTTTGACGGGGGGCACCGTCGCGGTGCCCCCCGAGACCGCCGACTTCACCGCGTCAGCTCGTGTACGCCTTGGCCGCGGCCGCCTCCAGCTGCTGCTGGATCGCCGCCACGTCCTTCGGGTTCTTCAGGAAGTCCTGGAGCGCCTTCCACTCGCCCTTGCCCGGGGTACCGCCGAACGACTGCGGCATCTGGTCCGACATGTCGAAGCGGAAGTCGTCGCCCGCGGCGATCAGCGCCTTGGCGATGTCGCGCTGGACGTCGTTCGGGTACGCGGCGGGGTCCAGGGACTTGTTCGGCGAGACGAATCCGCCCGCCTCCGCCCAGATCTTCGCGGCGTCCGTGGACGCCAGGAAGGTCAGCAGTGCCTGCGCGCCCTTGGTGTCCTTGAGCGCCACGGCCGCGTCACCACCGGTCACCACGGGGGCGTCGGGGCCCACCGCCGGGAACGGGAAGACCTTCGCGTCCGTACCGATCTTCGCCTCGGTCTGGCCGATGTTGACGCCGACGAAGTCACCCTCGAAGACCATCGCGCCCTTGGGCTGGTCGCCGCCGGTGAAGGTCTGCGTGACGGACGCGGGGAACTCCGTCTGGAGCGCGCCGTCCGTACCGCCCGCGATCAGTTCCGGCTTGCCGAAGAGCTGGCCGAGCGTGGTCAGCGCGTCCCTCACCGAGCCGTCGGTCCACTTGATCTCGTGCTTGGCGAGCTGGTCGTACTTCTCCGGGCCCGCCTGGGAGAGATAGATGTTCTCGAACCAGTCGGTGAGCGTCCAGCCGTCCGCGCCCGCGACCGAGACCGGGGTGACACCCGAGGCCGAGATCGTCTCGGCCGCCTTCAGGAGGTCCTGCCAGGTCTTGGGGGCCGCGGCGCCCGCGTTCTCGAACGCGGCGTTGTTGTACCAGACCAGCGACTTGTTGGCGGCCTTGAAGTACACGCCGTACTGCGTGCCGTCCACGGCGCCGAGGTCCTGCCAGCCCTTGCTGAAGTTCTTCGCGAGCTGGGCCTTGGCCTCGGCGCCGGCCGGCTTGGCCCACTTCTTCTCCACGGCCTGCTGGATGGCGCCGACCTGCGGCAGCATCGCGACGTCCGGCGGGCTGCCCCCAGCAATTTTCGTCCCGAGGAAGTTGACGATCGGGTCCTGGGCGGGGACGAACGTGACCGTCGCGCCGGTGCGCTTCTCGAACTCGCTGAGGACCTTGGTGAAGTTCTCCTGTTCGGGGCCGGTCCAGACGGCCGCGATCTGGATCGTCTCGCCGTCCAGCTTGGGCAGTTGGACCGTGGCCGCCGGCGCCTTGCTCGCGCTGTCGCCCGAGCCCTTGTCGTCGCTCGAATCGCCACCACAGCCGCTGAGGGCCACGGCGCCGACGGCGACGATCGCCACCGCGGCCCGGCGCGTGCCGAGCCCGCTCCTGCCGTGCCCGCTCCTGTCGGTCCCAAGAGCCTTGTTCGCTCTGCGAGTTGTGCGCATCACTGCCCCGTCTCTCCCGTGTGCGTACGGATCTACGCAAGTGGGACCGGCGTCGCGGCCGTGACGTGGCAGCGCTGCACTCGTCCCGTGCGCACAGTCCTACGCCGCGTGACCGGGTGCCGCAATAGCCTTCCCGGCCCCGGACCGTTGATCGTGATGGGCTCGTGACGTGCCACGACGGACGTATGCCCTGTCCGGGGATCTTCAGGGGTGAGCCGGGGTCAGTGGTGCGACAGGTACGGCATTGACGGATCGGGCGGCCCGTTCGAGAGCGCTCGCGAGCAGAGCCAGATCCGTCGGACCGTTGCCCAGCTCCCTGACCGGCCGGCGGGCCGGCGGATCGCCCATCCGCTCCCACTCCAGGGGTACGACCGTGGGCCGCAGCGTCGCCGTACGCGGGATACGGCCGGTGACCCGCCCGCCCTGGAACGGCGTGACGCGGCCGTCCGGATGGCCGAGCCGGCCGCGGCCGGGCGCCGGATCGTCCGGGGAGGGCGCGACGGGCGGCGCGTCCAGCACGACCCGCAGCCGCGCGCCCTGGGCCAGCTCCGTCTCGACCGTACGGTCGGGACGGGCCGAGGTGGCCACCAGATGGACGCCGAGCCGCTCGCCGTCCCTGGCCACGGCCTCCAGGGCCCGTACGACCGAACCGGCCGCGGGCCGGCCGGGACTGCCGAGCGCGGGCGCGACCAGGGCGTCGAAGTCGTCGACCAGCACGACGAGCCGGGGGAGGGGCGCGGGGTCCTGGGGCTGCTGCCGCGTCTGCGGCTGTTCCGTACGGGCCGAGGTGGTCCTGAGCCGGAGCGTGCCGCTCGCGTGCGTGTCCGGCTCGCCGTGGTGCGGGTCGGTCCGGTACTGGTCGGGGCGGTGCGGGTCCGTGCCGTGCTGATCCGTCGCGCGCGGATCGCCGCCGCGGAGTTCGGGTCCGCGCTCGGGGCGCGACTCGCCGCGCCTGCCCGTCCGTTGCTCGGCGGCGCCCGGCGAGCGCTGGCCGACTATCCGCTCCGCCACCTCGTGCCTGCTGTGCCACTCCGTGAAGTCCAGCCGCCCCAGCAGCTCGGCCCGCCGCTTCAGCTCGGCTCCCAGCGCCTGGGCGAACTGCCGCATCCTGACCGGGTCGGAGGCGATCAAATGCTCGGTCACATGCGGCAGTTCCGTACAGACGGACAGCCCCTCGCCGCGCTCGCCCGCGGCGCCGTCGACCAGCAGCAGCCCCAGCCGGTCGGGCCGGCCGGCGGCGGCCAGCGAGGCGGCTACGGAGCGCAGCAGCTCCGTACGGCCGCTCCCGGCCGGCCCCTCGATCAGCAGATGCGGTCCCTCCTCGGTCAGGTCGACGCTCACCGGGCCGCGCGGCCCGGCGCCGAGGACCGCCGTGCAGTCGCCGGTGCGGTCGGCGGCGGACGCCCAACGGGCCATCAGGGACGCCGGGGTGGCCCGCGCCAGCCCCAGCTCGTCGAGGAGCCGGGCGGAGCGCGGGAGCGCCGCCGCGGGCCGTCCTCGGCCGCTGCCCGCCGACGCGCGCAGCGGCGCCAGCGCCCGTCCGAAACGATCCGCCCAGGCCGCCGAGACCGCGTCCACGACGGCGACCGTGCCATGCCCGGCGGGCTGTCCCACCGCCGTACGCAGCAGTCGCAGCGCGGTCGCCACATCACCGCTCAGCAGGGCGACGGCCCCGCACTCGCGGAAGGGGAGCGAGGCCGCGCACGCCGTCTCATAGGTCGCGGCGATCGGGGAGAGGGACGAGGCGGCGTCCGTCTCGGCGAGACAGATGACATGGACACCGGCCGCCGCGCCGGCGCCGGCCAGCTGCGCCGTCGACTCGCGCAGCGCGGCGGTCCCGGGGTCGCCGTCGACGATCACGACCGTGTACGGGCCGTCGTGGCGGGCGGCGGCCTCCGTGATGGTCCACGGGTCGGCCGAGGCCCAGCCGGGACCCATGGGGCCGTCGTCGAGCCGGCGGGTCAGCTCGGCGGTCCTGGCCGTCGCCTGGTCGCGGTCGTAGGCGAGCAGCAGCCGGCAGTCCTGGCCGTGGGCCGGCCGTACATGCGGCAGCCAGCCGAGCCAGCCCCAGTCCCGCCTGCGCTCGTCCAGGCTTCTCGCACGGTCCGTGCTGATCAGCACGATCTCCAGATCGGCGGGTGAGTGCAGCGCGGCCAGCTGGGCCACGACCGCCCTGGCCAGCCCCGCCAGGCGCTCCCTGGGGCCCGCCAGACCGAGCGACCCGGCCTCGCGCAGACCGACGGTGACCGGTACGGAGGGCAGCGGCCCGCCGCCGTCCGAGGCGGCCCGGTCGGCCGTGCCGAGCCGTACGGCGAGCGCCTCGGGATGGCGGCTGTCCCGCTCCCACAGCCGGGGGCCGGGGCCGAGCGCCGTCAGCAGGATCGCGGCCGGATCGGGCCAGGTCTCCGCGCGCGGGGCGCGTCCGGCCGTACCGGCGGCGGGCAGCGGGCCGGGGCCGGACTCCGGCAGCTCCTCGCCCCGGCTTCCGGTGAGCCGCCGGGCCCAGGCGCCTATGCCGCCACGCCGCCTGGCCGCGGCGTCGGGTGCTTCGGTCCCGCGCGTGGGCGTGGCCTGCCGCCGCGAACCGGAGGTCCTGCTGTGCGACTGCGGGCCGTCGTCGGCGCCGCGCGCGCCCGGGGTCCCGGCGCCCGCGCCCGTCCCGTACGCCGGGTCCGGCGCCGCCGCCCTGCTGTGCGTGCCGTCCGGCGAGCCCGCCGTCGGGCGGCTGCCGTAGTGCGTATCGGCGCTGCGGGGGTCGGGCACACGCGGGGCGCCCGGGGGGTTGCCGTACTGCGGGCCCAGGACGCGGCTCGAAGCGCCGGAGGGGACGGAGCCGCCGTACGCGCGGGACGTGTGACTCTCGTCACGGCTCCGGGTCTCCTCCCCGGGGGCCTCGCCCGGTCCGGCCCCCGGGGCATGGGCGCCGGGAGCGGCCGGGCCGTGGGCGGGGGCGGGCTCGCGCCGCGCGCCGCTGTACCGCGGACCCGGCGAGGCGCCCGCCGGGCCGTATGCGGAACCGTCCGTGGCGTAGCCGCCGGTGCCGTACGCGCCCGTCTCCGGGCCGGGGCCGGCGGCCGCTGCCGTCGCGCCGCCGTCGCCGCGGATCGGGGCGTGGTCCTCCGATGAGCCGTACGCGGCACCGCCCTGGCCGCTCTCCGCGCCGTACGGGAGCGGGCCCCGGCCGTCCGTGCCCGGCCGGACGATCCGCAGATGGCCCTCGCCGTCCGGCGCCGTCGGCAGCGTGGCCGTACGGCCCCCAACCGTGAGCCGGAGGGCCGACTCACCGAGCCGCAGCAGCGCGCCGGGCGCCAGCGGGACCGGACGGTTGCCCACCGCGACGCCCTCCAGCGTCGTCCCGTTCGTGGAACAGAGGTCCGCGACCGAGACCCGGCCGTCCTCGCCGACCGTCACCGCGCAGTGCAGCCGCGAGACGTCAGGGTCGTCCAGCGGCACATCGGCCTCTGTGGACCGGCCGATCCTGATCTGTCCGCCGTGCAGCAGATGCACCCCGCCCGCGTCCGGGCCCGCCACGACATGGAGCTGGGCCGGGACGTCGTCGGCGGGCGCCTCGTCCTCGCCGGGGACCTGGAGCGAGAGCACCGCGCCGTCGATCAGCGGCGGCTCGCCGAGGGTGCGGCGCTGGGCGTCGAGCCGCTCGCGGCCCGCGTACAGGACGACGGCGCCGGAGGAGGCGTCGGGGCCCGAGACGGCCGTGGCGAGCCCGGAGGCGACGGCGGCCAGCGCCGTTCCTGCCGGGGCGGTGACGAGCACGTCGCACGCGCGCGCGGTGGCATGGCCGCTGCGCGGCGCGAGGACGGTCAGCCGGATCTGCATCGCCGTCAGCGGTCCCTTCTGCGCGGGGTGCCCGACAGGGGAATACGCGCTGATCTCCCCCCACCGCGCACGGACGCGTCGTCCGGTACAGGTCGGCACGGGGCGGTGTGAAATCCCCACTCCACACGTCTCGTGCTGGGGGCATCCTCGCACCTGCCACTGACAACACGCCCGGGGACCGGCGACAAGTGATCTTGAATAGTCGGCTGTTGGCGCAAAAGTGCCTGCTTGAGAACGGCTTCGAGACGGCTTGGGACCGGCTGTGATGTCGTCCGGCCCACTCTCCGGCAACCATCCGTACGATGCGAGCGTCTTTCTTTCGAACGCGACCGGACCTGCGCGAGGTCGGGTCGGGACCGTATCCGTGCGGGATCGGAGCGGACCGTACGAGGACAGACGGTTGACTTGCGGGGCCCGTCTAGAGTGGGTCGGAGACCCGGCGGGGCCGGGACCACGAAGTGACCACGACCAGCAGGGAGCGCATGACGTGCGGCCGGTAGGCAGCAAGTACCTGCTTGAGGAGCCGCTGGGACGCGGCGCCACGGGCACCGTCTGGCGAGCCCGTCAGCGAGAGACCGCGGGAGCCGAGGCGGCCGTGGCCGGCCAGCCCGGCGAGACCGTCGCGATCAAGGTCCTCAAGGAGGAGCTGGCGAACGACGCGGATGTCGTGATGCGCTTCCTGCGCGAACGCTCCGTACTGCTCCGCCTCACCCACCCCAATATCGTGCGCACCCGCGACCTGGTCGTCGAGGGCGATCTCCTGGCGCTCGTCATGGATCTGGTCGAGGGCCCCGATCTGCACCGCTATCTGCGCGAGAACGGGCCGTTCAGCCCCGTCGCGGCGGCCCTGCTGACCGCCCAGATCGCGGACGCGCTCGCCGCCAGCCACGCCGACGGCGTCGTGCACCGCGACCTCAAGCCCGCCAACGTCCTGCTCAAGAACGACGGCGAGCGGCTGCACCCGATGCTCACCGACTTCGGTATCGCGCGCCTCGCGGACTCACCGGGACTGACCCGCACGCACGAGTTCGTCGGCACCCCCGCCTATGTCGCGCCGGAGTCCGCCGAGGGCCGCCCGCAGACCTCCGCCGTCGACATCTACGGCGCGGGCATTCTGCTGTACGAGCTGGTCACGGGGCGCCCGCCGTTCGCCGGCGCGACCGCGCTCGAAGTGCTCCACCGCCACCTCAGCGAGGAGCCCCGCCGTCCCACCACCGTGCCCGAGCCGCTGTGGACGGTCATAGAGCGCTGCCTGCGCAAGGACCCGGACCAGCGGCCGAGCGCCGAGAACCTGGCCCGCGGACTGCGCACCGTCGCCGCCGGTGTCGGCGTGCACTCCACGCCCGCCCAGGTCGACGCCGCGCTGGGCGTCGGCGCGCTCCTCGCGCCGGACCCGGCGCCCGCGCCGGTGCCCGACACACCGGGCGCGGCCGACCCCACGCAGGTCCTGCCGAGCAACGCCGGTTCGTACGACCCGAGCGCGGCGACCAGCGTCCTGCCGTCCACCGGTCCGGGCGGGGGTCCCGGTCATGGCGCCGCCGACCCCACCTCGGTCATGCCGCCCGTACCGGCGGATCCCGAGGGCCCGCACCCCTGGCAGGGCCAGCTCCAGGCCGCTCGCGACCGCAACGAGCAGACGCAGGTCCAGTACCTCGACCCGAGCCAGGACCCGCTGCGCCGCCGCCCGCATCGGCAGGCCCAGCAGCCGCCCGCGCAGCAGCGGCCCCCGCAGCCGCCCCAGCACCAGCAGCGGTACGCGCCGCCCCCGCCGGGACCGCGGCAGCAACAGCAGTACGCCCCCGGACCGCAGCAGCAGCCGTACGCCCCGGCACCGCGACAGCAGTACGCGCCTCCGCAGCCGCCGCCCCAGCAGCCGGCCCCCCGCCAGCAGCGCGAGCCGCGTCAGCGCAGCGCCAGCCCGATGCGGATCCCGGGCCTCGGCTGCCTCAAGGGCTGTCTGTTCACGCTGGTCCTGCTCTTCGTCGCGGGCTGGCTCATCTGGGAGTTGACGCCGCTTCAGGACTGGGTGGCCCAGGGCAAGAGCTACTGGACCGCGATCGGTGACGCGATCTCGACGGTGACGGACTGGATCTCGCAGCTGGGCGGCACGAACTCGGGACAGTGACGGGGGACGAGCGGCCGGGAGTGAGGGACGAATCCCCCCGGATCGCACTATTTCCCCCTGCCTATGTGGGTGACGGTGCCGACCGGGGCACCGAACACCCCGATACCCGCGTACTTTGAGGGGCAACGCCAGCCGCTGAGGGAGCAGTCTTGGCACGGAATATTGGCAGCCGGTACACCGCCCACCAGATTCTGGGACGGGGCAGCGCCGGCACGGTGTGGCTCGGCGAAGGGCCCGAGGGCCCCGTCGCCATCAAACTGTTGCGCGAGGACCTCGCGTCGGACCAGGAGCTGGTCGGACGCTTCGTCCAGGAGCGCACCGCTCTGCTGGGACTCGACCACCCCCGGGTGGTCGCCGTCCGCGATCTCGTCGTGGACGGCAATGACCTGGCGCTCGTCATGGAGCTGGTCCGCGGAACGGATCTCCGTACCCGCCTCGACCGCGAGCGCCGCCTCGCCCCCGAGGCCGCGGTCGCGATCATCGCCGACGTCGCCGACGGGCTCGCCGCGGCGCACGCCGCCGGCGTCGTCCACCGCGACGTCAAGCCCGAGAACATCCTGCTCGACATGGAGGGCCCGCTCGGCCCCGGCGGCGCGCACCCCGCGCTGCTCACCGACTTCGGTGTGGCCAAGCTCATCGACACCCCCCGGCGCACCAAGGCGTCCAGGATCATCGGTACCCCCGACTATCTGGCGCCCGAGATCGTGGAGGGCCTGCCGCCGCGCGCGGCCGTCGACATCTACGCGCTGGCCACCGTCCTGTACGAGCTGCTCGCGGGCTTCACCCCGTTCGGCGGCGGCCACCCCGGGGCCGTGCTGCGCAGGCACGTCACCGAGACCGTCGTACCGCTGCCCGGTATCCCCGAGGAGCTGTGGCAGCTGCTCGTCCAGTGCCTGGCGAAGGCCCCGGCCTCCCGGCTGCGCGCCTCGGAACTGGCGGCGCGGCTGCGGGAGCAGCTGCCGACGCTCGCGGGCATACCGCCGCTGGACGTCGACGAGCCCGACACGGAGCCCACGGAGCGGCCGTACGAGGAACCGGGGCCGGAGGCGTCGGCGCCCGAGGAGCCGCGCCGCCGGGGGGCGGTCCCGCTTGTCCCCGGCGCGGTGCCCGACTCCAACCGGGACACGCATACGAGCATGCGGGTGCCGGGGCCGGACGAACTGGCGGGCGGCGCGCGCGGGACGGCGCGGGCGCCGCGGTCCCCGGGGCAGCGGCGGCCGGGATCGGCGCGGCACAAGGCGGAGGCGGTGCGGAAGCGCCGGATCACGCTGGGGGCGGTGGCGGTGCTGGTGGTCGCGGTGGTGGGGGTGGGGGGCTGGCTGGTCATGGGCGGGGACAGCGCGTCGGCGCCGCGGGACTCGGGGCAGACGACGGCTCCGGCGGTGACGCCTCCCGGCTAGGGGTGGTGACGGGGTGCGGTGCGCCGTCCGCCGGGGGTGCGGTGCGCCTTCGGCGGGGGGTGCGGGTGCGTGGTCGTGTGCCGGGGGCCGGGGCCTCCGGAGGTCCGTGTCCGGACTGCGCTGCGATCGATATGCGACTCCGTCGCGTGGTCACCGCGCTCCGCGCGAGCTGCGACGCTTTACGTCCTGACACGCACCTCCTGCGACCCCGACCCCCTCCCCCCGGCGGTCGGCTCCCACTCACCGCCCGCCTGAGGATGGGGGTGAGTGCCGTCCGGTGGTCGCCCCAGCCTGACGCTCGGGGTGCTGGCTGGGGTGGGGTGCCGATCGGTTCCGGGTGCGGTCTTTCCGGCGGCGAGTGAGCCGAAGGGCGCGCCGCTGTCGAAAGGGAGGCTGTGCTCGATATGCGGCTCCGCCGCGCGGGCGGAGGTTCCCGAGGTACGAGGGAATCGAGCACGGTCGACCGTCGACAGGGGCATAAAGCGCCCGGAGGCGAACCGAGCCCCAAAAAAAGGGGGTCGCGCGGCGGTGCGGAGACGTTGGCGCTCACGTCTGTCGTTAACACCCTGGCCGGCCCCCGCCCCGGAGGCGAACCGAGCCCCCAAAAAAAGCGCGTTACGCTGGTGCCGTGGCAGTCGTCGATGTATCCGAAGAGCTGAAGTCCCTCTCCTCGACCATGGGGTCGATCGAGGCCGTCCTGGACCTCGACAAACTGAGGGCAGACATCGCCGTGCTTGAGGAGCAGGCCGCGGCCCCGTCCCTCTGGGACGATCCCGAGGCGGCGCAGAAGATCACCAGCAAGCTTTCGCACCTGCAGGCCGAGGTCCGCAAGACCGAGGCGCTGCGTGGGCGCATCGACGACCTGGAAGTGCTCTTCGAGCTGGCCGATGCCGAGGACGACGCGGACACCCGCGCCGAGGCCGAGTCCGAGCTGTTGTCGGTCAGGAAGGCGCTGGACGAGATGGAGGTCCGTACCCTTCTCTCCGGCGAGTACGACGAGCGCGAGGCGCTGGTCAATATCCGTGCCGAGGCCGGTGGCGTGGACGCCGCCGACTTCGCCGAGCAGCTTCAGCGCATGTATCTGCGATGGGCCGAGCGGCACGGCTATCCGACCGAGGTGTACGAGACCTCGTACGCGGAGGAGGCCGGCATCAAGTCGACCATCTTCGTCGTCAAGACGCCCTACGCCTACGGCACGCTCTCCGTGGAGCAGGGCACCCACCGTCTTGTCCGGATCTCGCCGTTCGACAACCAGGGCCGCCGGCAGACCTCGTTCGCGGGCGTCGAGGTGCTCCCCGTCGTCGAGTCCAGCGACCATGTGGAGATCGACGAGTCCGAGCTGCGCGTGGATGTCTACCGTGCCTCGGGGCCCGGCGGACAGGGCGTCAACACCACTGACTCCGCGGTGCGTATCACGCATATCCCGACCGGCATCGTGGTCTCCTGCCAGAACGAGCGCTCCCAGATCCAGAACAAGGCGAGCGCCATGAACGTCCTCCAGGCGAAGCTGCTCGAACGCCGCCGTCAGGAGGAGCAGGCCAGGATGGACGCGCTCAAGGGCGACGGCGGCAACTCCTGGGGCAATCAGATGCGTTCGTACGTTCTGCACCCCTACCAGATGGTCAAGGACCTGCGGACGGAGTTCGAGGTCGGCAATCCGCAGGGTGTGCTCGACGGTGAGATCGACGGATTCCTGGAAGCCGGAATTCGCTGGCGCAAGCAGCAGGACAAGTAAATTCGCGCTTTGTCGACAAGGGAACTGCCGTTCGTAGGACGGCAGTTCCCTTTTACGTCACAGTTGCATCCCCGCACGCCGGACAACTGACGCGATATCGGTCATCGCGCACGCAACGACCTTGACGCGTATATGAAAACCGGCGACGCTGGCGCGTGGCATGCGTAATTCGGGGCGCGTGAGACCGGGGGCGGAGTACGCGAACCCCCAGCGGCCGCTGCCCCGGACGCTGCACCACTGACGAATGAGCTACTGGGGGTAGCAGGCAGATGACCAAAAAGACGCGGATCCGCGTGGCACGTGTGGCGGCCGGCGCGGTGATCGCCGCAGGTGCCTCACTGACCATCGCGGGGGGCGCTCAGGCCGTCGGTATCGGCGTGTCCACTCCGATCGCCGATGTCGGCCTGGGTATCGGTAACGACGACACCACGGGTGGCACCACGGACGGTGGCACCACGGACGGTGGCACCACCGACGGCGGCGCGACGGTCGGCACGACCGTGGGCGGCACTTCGGAGGGTGGCACTTCTGAGGGTGGTACCTCCGAGGGTGGCACGTCTGAGGGCGGGACCTCCGAGGGTGGCACGTCGGAGGGTGGTACCTCTGAGGGTGGCACTTCGGAGGGTGGCACGTCTGAGGGTGGCACTTCGGAGGGTGGCACGTCTGAGGGCGGGACCTCTGAGGGTGGCACGTCTGAGGGTGGCACTTCGGAGGGTGGCACGTCTGAGGGCGGGACCTCTGAGGGTGGCACGTCTGAGGGCGGGACCTCTGAGGGTGGCACGTCTGAGGGTGGCACGTCTGAGGGCGGGACCTCTGAGGGTGGCACGTCGGAGGGTGGCACTTCGGAAGGTGGCACGACCGACGGCGGCACCACGGACGGTGGCACCACCACCGGCGGTGGCACGGACGGCGGGTCCACCGGTGGCTCGACCACGGGTGGCGACAACACCGACACCGACAGTGTCGGCTCGCAGCCGGTCGAGCAGGGTGCGGCCAAGGAGGAGCTGGCGGAGACCGGCGCCGCCGAGACCACGTTCCTGCTGATCGGTGCCGCGACCATGATCGCCGGCGGTATCGGCTTCCGGATGCTGCCGCGTCTGGTCGGCGGTGGCCGTACGGCCGTCTGACCGGTGTAGTACGAACCACACCGTAGTCACATGAACGTGAGGGGCTCGGGCCGCCTGTCAGGCGCCCGAGCCCCTCATCGTGATCCAGGTCCTACGCGACGGAGGTCACGCGGGCTGATACGCGGCCATCAGCGCCACCGCCGCGATGAGCACCACCAGCAGTGTGAGCAGCGCCACCGGGCTCAGACCGCCCAGGGGGCCCCGCTGCTGGAGCCGCTCCCTGTTGGCGCGGCACACGCGGCAGCGGCCCTCGCTGACGGGCCCCGCGCAGTTGGCGCACACCAGTCTGTCGTAGGTCATGCGCATTCCTCCTCACCGCGCGGCGGAGCCGCAGCCAGTGTCTCTCCGCTCAACGCTCCGGGAAACACGACCGTTCCCCTCTCCACTCTGCCAGTTCTCGGCCGTTTCGGCGCGGTCGGGAGGATTCCTGGTGGACCTCACCGCTGGCGGCCCGGCGCCATCCGTGATAAATCGCCCCAAGCCCGCCCCGGGGCACTGTCCTAACAACGGACGCGGACTGCGCGCGGCGGCGCGGTTCGCGTAAGGTCTCGCTCACCTACTCCCGGCCGACCGTGGTGCACCCGTGATCCGATTCGACAACGTCTCCAAGACCTACCCGAAACAGAACAGCCCCGCCCTGCGCGATGTCTCCCTTGAGATCGAGAAGGGGGAGTTCGTCTTCCTCGTCGGCTCGTCCGGTTCCGGAAAGTCGACCTTCCTGAGACTGCTTCTGCGCGAGGAGCGCGCCAGCCACGGCATGGTGCATGTCCTCGGCAAGGACCTCGCGCGCCTGTCCAACTGGAAGGTGCCGCAGATGCGCCGCCAGCTGGGCACCGTCTTCCAGGACTTCCGGCTGCTGCCGAACAAGACCGTGGCGCAGAACGTCGCGTTCGCGCAGGAGGTCATCGGGAAGTCCCGCGGCGAGACCCGCAAGTCCGTACCGCAGGTCCTCGATCTCGTCGGCCTCGGCGGCAAGGAGGACCGGATGCCCGGTGAGCTCTCCGGTGGTGAGCAGCAGCGCGTCGCGATCGCGCGGGCCTTCGTCAACCGTCCCATGCTGCTCATCGCGGACGAACCGACCGGCAACCTCGACCCGCAGACCTCCGTCGGCATCATGAAGCTGCTGGACCGCATCAACCGCACCGGTACCACCGTCGTGATGGCGACCCACGACCAGAACATCGTCGACCAGATGCGCAAGCGCGTGATCGAGCTGGAGAAGGGCCGTCTCGTGCGCGACCAGGCACGCGGCGTCTACGGCTACCAGCACTGAGTGTTGAGCACACCGAGCACAGAGCACCGAGCATTGAGTACCGAAAGCTGAAAGGACGCCATGCGCGCCCAGTTCGTCCTGTCGGAGATCGGCGTCGGTCTTCGCCGAAATCTCACGATGACCTTCGCGGTCATCGTCTCCGTAGCCCTCTCGCTCGCCCTGTTCGGCGGCGCGCTGCTCATGCGCGAGCAGGTCAGCGTGATGAAGGACTACTGGTACGACAAGGTCAATGTCTCCATCTTCCTCTGCAACAAGAACGACGCGGCGACCGCGCCCCAGTGCGCCAAGGGTGCGGTCACCAGCCAGCAGAGGCAGCAGATCGAGGCCGATCTGAAGAAGATGGACCTCGTCGAGACGGTCCACCACGAGACGGCCGACGAGGCGTACAAGCACTACAAGGAGCGGTACGGCGACACCCCGCTCGCCGCGACGATCACCCCGGACCAGATGCCGGAGTCCTTCCGCGTGAAGCTCAAGGACCCGGAGAAGTACAAGGTGGTGGCGACGGCCTTCGCGGGCCGGGACGGGGTCGAGTCCGTCCAGGACCAGCGGAACATCCTGCAGAACCTCTTCGACCTGATGAACGGCATGAATATCGCGGCGCTCTGTGTGATGGCGCTGATGCTGGTCATCGCGCTGATGCTGATCGTGAACACCGTTCGCGTATCGGCGTTCAGCCGGCGCCGGGAGACCGGGATCATGCGACTCGTCGGCGCCTCCAGTTTCTATATCCAGATGCCGTTCATCATGGAGGCCGCGTTCGCCGGACTGATCGGCGGTGTGGTCGCCTGCGCCATGCTGCTGGCGGGCCGCTACTTCCTGATCGACAACGGTCTCGCGCTCGCCCAGAAGATGGAACTCGTCAACTTCATCGGCTGGGACGCGGTGCTGGCCAAGCTTCCGCTGGTGCTAGCGATCGGTCTGCTGATGCCCGCCGTGGCGGCTTTCGTCGCGCTGCGCAAGTACCTCCGGGTGTGACAAGAGCCCCTGACGTGGAGGCGACAAGCACCGTTCTGCCGTTCGGCGTTGTCCTAGACTCAACCTCATGTCGGGTTCCGAGTTGCACCAGTTGCACCGAACGTCCCGCGGTGTACGCCGCGGGGCGGCCCTGACATTGCTCTTCGCGGGTGTGCTCGGCACCGCCGCGGCGACGGGCGTCCTGCCGTACGGCGAGGAGGAGACGCCCCGCGTCCACACCCGTCCCGTGGCATCGACGGCCGACCGGGACGAGGTCGCCAGGGCCGCCGCCGATGCCATGGCCAACGGCAAGTCCGGTACGGAAGCGGCCGAGGAGGTCGTCAGCCGCAGCGGCGACCGCTGGGGCTCGGTGTACGACAAGAGCGAGTACGAGGAGTTCCAGCAGGCCCTGGACGGCTCGTACACCGGCGTCGGGCTGTGGGCGAGACGTACCGCCGACGGTCTGGTCGAGGTCACCCGGGTCCACCCCGGCGGCCCCGCGCAGCAGGCCGGTATCGGGCCCGGCGACATCATCAGGGACATCGACGGCCGCGGCATCAGGAAGCTGCCCGTCACGGACGTCATGGCGCTGCTGCGCGGTGAGGGGAAGAGCGACGGCGTATCCGTCGTCGGCACCACCGTCGTGCTCGGATTGGAGCGGGAGGGCCACCGCTGGACGGAGAGCCTGCGCCGCGCCCGGCTCACCACCGAATCCGTCACGGTCGACACGATCGAGGGCGGCGTGCTGCGGATCGAGGTCGACGCGTTCACCAAGGGGACCGGCCAGCGGGTACGGGACGCGGTCCGGGCCGCGCCGAAGGGCACCGGCGTCCTGCTCGACCTGCGGGGCAACGCGGGCGGACTGGTCGCCGAGGCCGTCACCGCCGCCTCCGCCTTCCTCGACGGCGGTCTGGTCGCCACGTATGACATAAGGGGCGAGCAGCGCGCCCTGTACGCGGATCCCGGCGGCGACACCGACCGTCCGCTGGTAGTGCTGGTGGACGGCGGCACGATGAGCGCGGCCGAGCTGCTCACCGGCGCCCTCCAGGACCGCGGCCGGTCCGTCACCGTCGGCTCGCGCACTTTCGGCAAGGGCTCGGTCCAGATGCCGAGCACGCTTCCCGACGGCTCCGTCGCCGAGCTGACCGTCGGCACGTACCGCACCCCGGCCGGCCATGGGGTGGACGGCCGGGGCGTCACCCCGGACCTCCCGGTGAGCGAGGGCGCCCAGGAGCGGGCGACGTCCGTACTGGGCGGGCTCGGCAGCGCGGAGTAAAGAAGTTGCGCCGGGGTGAGAAAATGGCGGGACTATGGCTAAGGAAACTGGGCGCAAACTGATCGCGCAGAACAAGAAGGCGCGGCACGACTACCTCATTATCGACACATATGAGTGCGGTCTCGTGCTGACGGGTACCGAGGTGAAGTCCCTGCGCCAGGGGCGGGCCTCCCTGGTGGACGGATTTGTCCAGATCGACGGACACGAGGCGTGGCTGCACAACGTCCATGTGCCCGAGTACACACAGGGGACCTGGACCAACCACTCCGCCCGGCGCAAGAGGAAGCTGCTGATGCACCGGGTCGAGATCGACAAGCTGGAGTCGAAGTCGCAGGAGACGGGTCACACGATCGTGCCTCTCGCGCTGTACTTCAAGGACGGCCGGGCGAAGGTCGAGATCGCGCTGGCGAAGGGCAAGAAGGAGTACGACAAGCGGCAGACGCTGCGCGAGAAGCAGGACCGGCGCGAGACCGACCGGGCGATCTCGGCGGCGAAGCGGCGTCAGCGGGCCTGACCGCGCTCGACCGGGCCTGACCGGGCCCGTCGGGTTCCCGATCGGCGCCGCTTCGGCCGGCCGCGGTGGAATGGGCTGGCACCGTCGTGCGTTGGTCACGTACGATGGGTTCCGCACCTCACAGAGGGTGCGCGCCCGAAACTGGGCACGCTCGAAAATGAGCACGTTTGAAAAAACAACATGGGGATGATCGGTTTCGACAGCGGATGTCGAAGCAGGTGAAGCGAGCCGAGGAAGCGGCAATGATCTCGTTAACCATATGTCGCAAACAATAATCGCCACTTCTAAGCGCGATTCCTCCGCCTTCGCCCTCGCTGCCTAATTAGCAGCTAGCGAAGCTCTACGGAGTGTCAGCCCGGGGCTGTTCCCGACCCGGATCCTGGCATCAACTAGGGAACTAAACCTCTGAGCCCGGTCACGGGGAGCAGAGGGAAACCAAACAGTGACTGAGCCCGTCGGAGACTTGTCCGTGTGATCTCCGGGGCTGAGAAAAGCGAAACGGACTGCGCTCGGAGAAGCCCTGGTTCCGCACCGTTGGACGCGGGTTCGATTCCCGCCATCTCCACAATTCCCATGTGCACAATCGAATATCGTCTCCATGAATACCGCAGGCGAAGGCCCCACTGCTCAGGCAGCGGGGCCTTTGTCGCGTCCGAAGCGGCGCGCGCCCGTGACCGCGCAGAGCAGCGCGAGGAGCGCCGCGCAGAGCGGGAGGGCGTAACCGCGGGCCGGGTCGGTGTGTTCCACGGTCCAGCCGCCGGCGGCCGCACCGGCGGCTATGCCGGCCAACAGCGCCGTGACGGCCAGCGTCATCCCCTCGTTGAGCCGGCTCGCCGGTGTGAGGCGCTGGACGAGCGTCATACCCGTCACCATGGTCGGGGCCGTCGCCGCGCCCGCGATCAGCAGCCCGCAGGCGAGCAGCGGGAGCGGCCCCGACGTCCCCGCGGTGGCCGCGAGCAGGGGCAGGGTCAGCAGCGCCGACATCGCGGCGACGCACAGCACCAGCCGCCGCCCGACCCGGCGGGCCGGGCGCAGCGCGCCGAGGAGCAGCCCCGCGGCGCACGACCCGGCGGCCTGGAGCGCGAGCACCGCCCCCGCCCACGCCTGGTGGCCGCGGTCGTCCGCGAAGGCCAGCGTGACGACCTCCGTGGCGCCGAACACGGCGCCCGTGGCGAGGAAGACGGCGAGCAGGGCGGCCAGCGCGGGCGAGTGGAGCGGGGCGCGTGCCGCGCCCGTACGACCGGTGGCGGGCGGCTCGGTGGAGCGCTGCGCCGCGAAGATCAGTACGCCGGTCAGCAGCAGGACCGCGCCGGTCAGCGTGCCCGCCTCGGGGAAGAGCGCGGTGCACAGGAAGGCGGCGAGGACCGGGCCCAGCATGAAGCAGAGTTCGTCGGCCGCCTGCTCGAAGGAGTTGGCGGTATGCAGGGCCGCGGCGTTCTCCGGGGTCGCCCCCCGGTACAGATGGGCCCAGCGGGCGCGGGACATCCCGCCGGTGTTGGGGGTGGTGGCGGTCGCGGCGTAGGCGGCGAAGAGCGTCCAGTCCGGCGCCCCGTACCGTACGCACAGGACCAGGGCGAGCGAGGCCGACGCGGCGATCGCGGTGGCGGGGACGGCGATACGGGCCTGTCCGTAGCGGTCGACGAGCCGGGCGGTCCGGGGCGCCACCAGGGCGGTGACCGCGAGGCCGGTGGCGGTGACGGCGCCGGCCAGCGCGTACGAGCCGCGCGATCCGGCGATCATGATCACGGCGCTGACGCTGAACATGCCCATCGGGAGGCGGGCGAGCAGATTCCCGGCGGTGAAGGCACGGGCGCCGGGGATCGCGAAGAGCCGGGCGTACGGGTTGCCGCGGCGCCGCGCCGTCCGGGGCCGACGCGGAGCCTTCGGCGGTACCGATGGCTCGGGCGCGCTCGGCGGCCCGGGGGCGAAACGGTCGTCGTACCGCCGTGCCAGGACCAGGCTGTCGCCCGTGACGGCCAGCAGAGGAGTGTCGGGTGCGGGGGAGTGCGGCATGCCCTCACCCTCGCCGCACGCTCCGCGCCCGGTCCAACACCTGCTCCGTGGCCATTAACGCGCGTGTGTTGTGGAACTGTGTGTTGTTGAATGCGGCATGCCCCGAGACATCGACCCCCGGCTGCTCCGCGGCTTTGTCGCCGCCGCCGACGAACTGCACTTCACCCGGGCCGCCGCCCGGCTGTATGTCGCCCAGCAGGCGCTGAGCCGCGACATCCGGCGGCTGGAGCGGGAGTTGGGCGCCGAGCTGTTCGTACGGACCACCCGCCAGGTGACGCTGACCGCCGAGGGCGAGCGGCTGCTGCCGTACGCCCGGTCCGTGCTGGCGGCCCAGGACGCGCTGCTGGCCGCACGCGCCGCCGGGGAACGGCCGCTGCTCGTGGATCTCAACACCGAGGGCATGGTCTCCGGGCGCGTGCTCGCGCGGGCGCGCGAACTCGCCCCGCACCATGAGCTGATGGCCCGCTTCGAGAGCGGCCTGACCCGAGCCGCCACCGAGATCCTGGCCGGCCGGCTCGACGCCTCCTTCGGATACGTCGGCGGACTCGCGCCCGCCCTCCGCTCCGGCCTCTCCCACCAGCTCGTACGGTACGAGCGGCTGGCCGTACTGCTGCCGTACGACCACCCGCTGGCCGACCGCGCGGAGGTGCCGCTCGACGCGCTCGCGGGCGAGAGCGTGTACGCGGGGGCGGGCAATCCGGGGACCCTGGAGTGGACGGATCTGGCGCGGCGGCTCTTCGCGGGACGCTCCATCGCACTCGCCCCGCCCGCGCCGATGGCGGTGGGGGCCGAGGAGTTCCGGCGGGTGATGGCGAAGCACCGTACGCCCGTACTGGCCGTGGTGGACTTCCCGGAGATGCCGGGGGCGATGCTGCGTCCGCTCGTCGGACCCGTCCCTCTGTCGCCCCTGTCGCTGGTGTGGCGCAAGGGGCTGAAACATCCGGGAGTTGACGCGCTGCGCTCCGCCGCCGATGCCCTTGCCGCCCGGGAGGGGTGGCTGGAACGCATCCCCGGGAGCTGGCTCCCCGCCACCGTCACCGCTTCGGCGCCCGACAACCCCTGAAGCGACATCTCGCGGCGGGACAGGCCCCAGGCGCATTGCCCTGTCCGGTGATTCGTCGCGCGGGGTCGAACGGGACAGCCCTTACTCCTCGATGGCCCCGCCGATCCGCCGCAGATGCCGCCGGAAGGTGTAGCCGGGATCGGCCGCGCGCCGCGCCAGATAGTCGTCGAAGGCCGTCTGACGGCGCAGCGTCTCACCCGCCATGATCTTGTGGGCCTGCTCGCGCTCGGTCTCCCGGATGCGGTGCGCGGTCGCCAGCACCTCTTCGGCGTGCTCCGCGGCGACGAACAGCACGCCGTCCTCGTCACCGAAGACCACGTCGTCCGCGCTCACCTGATGCGCCCCGAACCGGGCGGTGTCCAGCGCCTCGGGCTCCCGCTCGTCCAGCCGTACCGGGCCGGGCGGGTAGCTGCCGTAGCTGAACACCGGAAGGCCGATCTCGGCCAGCTCGGGGGCGTCCCGGTGCAGCCCCCACACCGCCAGACCGCTCACCCCCGCCGCACGGGCCTCCAGCACCGCCAGATCACCGACGCACGCCTCGTCCGTCCGGCCGCCGTTGTCGATGACCAGCACATCGCCCGGCTCGGCCCGGCCGAGCACCTCCAGGAACACATCCACGCTCCCGTAGTGCCGCACCGGCAACACGCGCCCCGCGATGCGATGACCGCCCACGACGGCGCCGATCCCGGCCGGCGCGACGCGCAGCGGCACGTCGTGACGGACGCAGGCGTCGGCCACCAGCGGCGTGGACAGATCGGCGAAGGCCTTCAGCACGGCGTTCTCCCTGGCTCGGCTCCATGACCGTCGGCGGCGCACGGATGCGCCGGACGGCGAGGCGATCCTAACGGCGGGAGCTGTCCCGGGGGCGGCCGAGGGATCAGCGGGCGACCGGGGGCGCGGAGCTCTCCCGGACGATCAACTCCGGAGCCAGCAGGACGTGTTCCGAGGTGCCCTGAGGGTCTCCGATCCTGGTCAGGAGCAGGCGGGTGCAGGCGCGGCCGACTTCTTCCAGGGGCTGACGGAGGCTGCTCAGGCTGGGGGAGAGCAGGGCGGCGGCGGAGGAGTCGTCGAAACCGACGACCGCGACGTCGCGGCCCGGGAGACGGCCGCTGTCGCGCAGGGCGCGGTAGCAGCCGAGGGCGAGGGTGTCGCTGGCCGCGACGACCGCCGTGGTGCCCGCGGGGAAGAGATGGGCGACCGCGTCGCGTGCGGCGTCGACGTCGTCCATCGCGCTGACCCGCAGATCACGGATGGACAGACCGTGCCGGCGCATCGCCTCGCGCCAGCCCTGGGCCCGGTCGTCGCCGACGCCGGAGCCGCGCGGCCAGCCGAGGAAGGCGATTTTTCGGTGGCCCATCGCGACGAGGTGATCGACGGCCGCCGCCGTGCCATGGGCGCCGTCGACGTCCACCCAGTCGCCGATCGAACGGGCCGACCAGGGGCGGCCGAACGCCACGAAGGGGATGTCGCGCTTGCGCAGCCAGCCGGGGCGCGGATCGCCGCGGTAGGTGTTGCTCAGGACGAACGCGTCGACCGACTGCTCACGCAACAGCTCGGCGTAGCAGTCGGGTTCGTCCTCCGCGTCCGGGGGCGCGGCGAACAGCAGGACGCGGTATCCGGCGTGGTAGGCGGAGTCCGAGAAGGCGCGCAGGAAGTGTTCCATCACCGGCCCCGACACCCCGTCGGGCGTCGCCTGCACGCCGTAACCGATCAGCCGGCTGGAGCGGGTACGCAGCGAACGCGCGGCCTGGTGCGGCCGGTAGTCCAGCTCCGCTATCGCCCGCTGGACCCGCTCCAGGGTCCGCGGGGCCAGCAGATCGGGGGAGTTGAGCGCGTTGGACACCGTCTGGGGCGACACCCCCGCCCGCTGGGCGACCAGTGCCAGAGTGGCCGGCTTGTCCTTGCGCCCGCCGGACGCGGTCGTACGTGCCATCGGTCGCCTCCGTCTCCGGTCCGGGTGCCGTCCACTCGACAAGCGGTGGTACCGCGCCAGTTCGGGGTGGCATGAGGGAACAGCCGGTGTTCGATCTTGTCGCGTACAGAATCCCATACGGACGCGCGGGCCACGTCGTCCCGCGCAACAGGCAACGCCGATCGGCACGTTCGCCGCACGGGGTCCGCGCTCCGCGGTGATGAGGGTTCGCGGACTCCTGCCTCACCCGGGCGGTATACCTTCGCGGGCCCCGGCCGGCCCGTACCGGCGGCGGCGAACCCGCGTGCGGCCACGCGGAGAGAGGAGTCCCGATGGCGAAGCGGTAGGTATGTGATGGTATGTCCGCAGCCGTGCGTAACGTCGACGAAATACCCGTGGACCGAGCCTGTCACGCGTATTTGACAGGCTCGGCCGTTCCATCCGTACGGCGCTCCACGGCACCCCGTCGGCGCCACGCGTGGTGAGCGGGCGCGAGCGAGCGAGAGAGGAGAGACATGGACACCCACCAGCACGGCCCCCTCGCGGGCTTCACGATCGGGGTCACCGCCGCCCGGCGCGCCGATGAACTGGGCGCGCTGCTCCGGCGCCGCGGCGGAGCCGTCGTCCACGCCCCCGCCCTGCGGATCGTGCGGCTCGCCGATGACACGGAACTGCTCTCCGCCACCAAGGAAATGATCGACCAGGTGCCCGATGTGGTCGTGGCGACCACGGCCATCGGCTTCCGCGGCTGGATCGGGGCCGCCGACGGATGGGGCCACGGCGAGGAACTCCTCTCCTGTCTGCGCGGCGTCGAGTTGCTCGCCCGCGGGCCCAAGGTCAAGGGCGCCATCCGCGCCGCCGGGCTCACCGAGGCGTGGTCGCCCGGCTCCGAGTCGATGGCCGAGGTCCTCGAACGGCTGCTGGGGGAGGGGGTCGAGGGCCGCCGGATCGCGCTCCAGCTGCATGGGGAGCCGCTGCCCGGGTTCGTGGAGGCGCTACGGGCCGGCGGCGCCGATGTCGTCGTCGTACCCGTCTACCGCTGGATGCCCCCGGAGGATCTCGCTCCGGTCGACCGGCTCATCGACGCGACCGTCGCACGCGCCGTGGACGCCGTCACGTTCACCAGCGCGCCCGCCGCCGCCTCCCTGCTGTCGCGCGCCGGAGAGCGCGGACGGCTGCCGGAGCTGCTGGCGGCCCTGCACCACGACGTCCTGGCCGCCTGCGTCGGGCCCGTCACCGCCCTGCCGCTCCAGGCGCGGGGCATCGACACCGTCCAGCCGGACCGCTTCCGGCTCGGGCCGCTCGTCCAGGTGCTCTGTACGGAGCTGCCGGGGCGCGCCCGTACGCTGCCGGTCGCGGGCCACCGCGTCGAGATCCGTGGGCACGCGGTCGTGGTCGACGACGATCTGCGGCCGGTGCCGCCCGCCGGAATGGCCCTGCTGCACGCGCTGACCCGCAGGCCCGGCTGGGTGGTGTCACGGGCCGACCTGCTGCGCGCGCTCCCCGGCTCGGGCCGTGACGAACACGCCGTCGAGACCGCGATGGCCCGGCTGCGGGCCGCGCTGGGCGCCCCCAAGCTGATCCACACCGTGGTCAAGCGCGGCTACCGGCTCGCGCTGGACCCGTCGGCCGACTCCAAGTACGCGGAGGTGTGAGCGACGGGAGCCGTTCCGCCGACGGGAAACCGTTCCGCCAACGGTACGCGGCCGCCCCGTGGGTACGGTACGAAGATGGCCCACGACTCCTCGATCCGCCTCAGGCCCGCCACCCCGGACGACGCCGAACTCGTCACCGAGGCCCTCGTCCGCAACAGGGACCACATGCGCCCCTGGGAGCCGGACCGCCCTGCCGATTTCTACACAGCGAGGGCCCAGGCCAACCGGCTCGCCGATCCCGCCGTCCGGCGCTGGCATCTCGTCGACGGCGCTCGTGTCGTCGGCGAGGCGACCCTCTCCAGCATCGCCCTCGGACCGTTTCGGAGTGCGAATCTCGGCTACTGGACCGACGCCGCGTACACCGGCCGCGGCCTGGCGACCCGCGCGGTCGAGGAGGTCTGCCGCGCCGCCCGCGACGAGCTGGGCCTGCACCGCGTCGAGGCGGGCACGGTCCTCGGCAACGCCGCCTCGCAGCGTGTACTGCGCAAGTGCGGCTTCGAGCTGATCGGTACGGCGTCGCGCTATCTCCACATCGACGGCGAGTGGCGCGATCACCACCTCTTCCAACGCGTCCTGCACAACGGCCCGCCGAACGCGGCAGGTTAGAGCGCCTCCGGGCGCCTTCGGCGAAACGGCCGACTCCACCACCGGTAGCAGGGGTTCCGGCCGCGTCCCGGGGCAGGCACTCTGAGAAGGACGGCACCCACGGTGAACCCGAGGCGGTGACAGGCACATGACGGCGGGCACGGCGGCGGACATGGGCTCGTACGAGTGGCGATTCGACTCCGGGCGTATCTGCCTGGATCTGGTGGCCACCGGAGAACGGACCTCCAGAGGCCGGGAGCGGCTCGACGGCGCCGCACCGCTCGGCCGGTGGCTGATCGGCGCGGGGCTGGTGCCCGAAGGGACGCCGCTCGCGGGGGTCGACGCCCGCTGGGTCCGGTCCTTCGCCGAACTGCGCGACAGAGTGGGGCAGTTGATCCACGCCGAGATCGACGGACGGGAAGCCGCCGGCGCGCTGGAGCGGGTGAACACGCTGGCCGCGGGGGCGCCGCCGGGCATCAGGGCGGTACGGGACGAGGGCGGCGATCTCGTACGGGCGCTGAGCGCCGAGCCCGAGTGCGACGCGCTGCTGGCCGCGGTGGCCAGGGACGCGGTGGAGCTGCTCACCGATCCCGCCGCGCGGGCCCGACTGCGGGAGTGCGAGGGCGACAGCTGTCGGCGCGTCTATCTGGACACCTCGCGCGGGCGGCGTCGCCGGTGGTGCTCCAGTGAGGTGTGCGGCAACCGCGAGCGGGTCGCCAGGCACCGCCGCAGGGCGGCCCTCGCGCGGCCCTGACGAGGCCCGGCCGAATCTTTCCGTAAGATTGTTGCGCGATTTTCGGACAACTACCGCACGGTATACATACGACTTCGAGACATGTTCTTCGCGTGTCCTCCATGGTTCCTCCATCAGTCCCGCATGGGTCCCGGACCGGCGCGAACCCGCCCATGCCGCCTCCCTTCGCCCTCCCTCCCCACGCAAAAGATCTTGAAAATTTTTACGTCGTCCGTTGAGTGCCTTCCCGCGGGCCTCCGTAGTGATGAGGGAGAAGCAGCCATGAAGGTCTCGACCGGGAGGTTTAGGTGCGCAAAGATGCGGCCGTGGCCGATGACCGCCCTCACCGGGCCCGACACCGGAGCGCGGCAGCGCGCGCCAGCACCTCTGTCCCCGACGAGGAGATGATGCGTGCCCTCTACCGGGAACACGCGGGACCGCTGCTCGCCTACGTCATGCGTCTCGTCGCGGGCGACCGCCAGCGGGCCGAGGACGTCGTACAGGAAACGCTCATCCGTGCATGGAAGAACGCCGGTCAGCTCAATCGGGCGACCGGCTCTGTCCGACCCTGGCTGGTGACGGTCGCCCGGCGCATCGTCATCGACGGTCACCGCAGTCGGCAGGCCCGGCCGCAGGAAGTCGACCCGTCGCCGCTGGAGGTCATGCCCGCGGAGGACGAGATCGACAAGGCGTTGTGGCTGATGACGCTCTCGGACGCGCTTGAGGATTTGACCCCTGCCCACCGGGAAGTACTCGTGGAGACGTACTTCAAGGGACGCACGGTCAACGAGGCGGCCGAGACGCTCGGCATACCCAGCGGGACCGTGCGTTCCCGTGTGTTCTACGCACTACGTTCGATGAAGCTCGCATTGGAGGAGAGGGGGGTCTCGGCATGACCACGCACGAGCAGTACGGACTGGGCGACGAAAGTACTGTGCATGAAGCCGTCGGAGCGTACGTTCTCGGAATTCTGGACGATGCCGAGGCCACGGCCTTCGAGACGCATCTGGCCGGCTGCCGGATCTGCGCCGTCCAGCTGGAGGAGTTCTCCGGGATGGAACCGATGCTGGCCATGCTGGCGGACGATCCCGACCCCTTCCTCGCGCCCACCCCGCTGACCCCGCCGCCCGTGCCCCTCGCACAGCTGCCGACCCCCGCCGTCTCCGTGCGGCCCAGCCCGCAGCTGCTCGGCCGGCTGGTCGACGAGGTCGCCGTCAAGCGCGCCCAGCGCAAGCGCCGGGGGCTGTATCTGGTCGCCGCCGCCGCGGTGCTGATCGTCGGCGGGCCCGTGGGCGTCGGGATCGCCACCTCGGGCGACGCCGGGACGGGCACGACGGTGACGGCGGAGCGCACCCCGGCCGAGGAGTTCGCCCGTATGCCGGGCAAGATCGGCGCGACGGACACCACCACCAAGGTCAGCGCCTCCATCGCCATGGAGCCCAAGGGCTGGGGCACCCGCACCGCCCTGGAGCTCAAGAATGTGAAGGGCCCGCTCAAGTGCAGTCTGGTCGCCGTCTCCAAGACCGGCGAGCAGGAGGTCGTGACCTCGTGGTCGGTCCCCACGTGGGGGTACGGCATCCCCGACAGCCCGGACGAGAACGGCAAGAAGCCGCTCTACGTCGAGGGGGGTACGGCCATGGCGAGCAAAGACATCGATCACTTCGAGGTCCGTACGTTCGACGGCGAACGACTGGTGGAAGTCGACGCCTGACATACCCGCCCCCTTCGCGTACGGTTGACGGCTGCCCAATGCACGTCATGAAGGGGGCCTCGGTGGCCGCGCAGGATGCCGCTGTAGAAACCGCTGGACCCGCCGTCGATCCCGTACGCGCCACGGAGCACGACTCCGTACGCGACCGCGAGATCGGCGTCGAACAGCGCCATCTGGACCAGGTGTACCGCCGTCTTGAGGAGAAAATCCACGAGGCGGAGTTCCTGATGAACGACGCCGCCAAGCGGGGGCAGGTCGGCACGCCCGGAGCCCTCGCCGAGCGGGACGCCCAGGTCTTCCGCGCCGGGATCCACCTCAACCGGCTCAACAACGAATTCGAGGACTTCCTCTTCGGGCGGATCGACCTCCTCCGGGGCAAGGACGGCAAGAAGGGCCCGGACGGCGCGTACACGTCGGTCGAGCCCGCCGACGACGCCATCGCTCCGGACAGCACCGCCGAGATCGCCGAGACGCTGCACATCGGCCGTATCGGAGTCCTGGACTCCGACTACTCGCCGCTGGTCATCGACTGGCGCGCGCCCGCCGCCGCGCCGTTCTACCGCGCCACCCCGGTGGACCCCGGCCGGGTGGTACGGCGCCGGGTCGTCCGCTCCAAGGGGCGCCGGGTCCTGGGCGTCGAGGACGATCTGATGCGCCCGGAGCTGACCGCCTCGCTGGACGGCGCCTCGCTGGCCGTCATCGGGGACGGCGCGCTGATGGCCGCGCTGGGCCAGGCGCGCGGGCACACCATGCGGGACATCGTCTCCTCCATCCAGGCCGAGCAGGACCTGGTCATCCGGGCCCCCGCCGCCTCGGTCACCGAGGTCTCGGGCGGCCCCGGCACGGGCAAGACCGCCGTGGCGCTGCACCGTGCCGCGTATCTGCTCTACCAGGACAGGCGGCGCTACGCGGGCGGCATCCTGGTCGTCTCGCCGACGCCGCTGCTCGTCGCGTACACGGAGGGCGTGCTCCCCTCGCTGGGCGAGGAGGGGCAGGTCGCGATCCGCGCGGTCGGGTCGCTGGTGGACGGCGCGGAGGCCACGGCGTACGACGAACCGGCGGTGGCGCGGGTCAAGGGCTCGGCGCGCATGCTGAAGGTGCTGCGCAAGGCGTCCAGGGGCGCGCTGGAAGGTTCCTTCCCGGCGCTTTCCGGCTCCCGGAGCCGTGATCAGCAGGGCCGGCTGGCCTTCGTCCTCGCCGAAGGCCAGCTGGCCTTCGGCGAGGACCCGGACGCGGACACGGATGGAGACGGGGACGGCGACGTGGACACCGCGGGGGGCGCGCCCGTACGGACCGATCTGCTCCGGGTCGTCGTCTTCGGCCGCAGGCTGGAGCTGGAGGCCGGTGAGCTCAACCGCATCCGGCAGTCCGTGCTCAGCGGCACCGCGCCCGTCAATCTGCTCAGGCCGCGTGCCCGAAGGCTCCTGCTGGACGCCCTCTGGTCGAAGTCCGGGTCGGCCCAGCGGCACACCGATCCGGAGCTGGCCGCCGAACTGCGCTCGTCCTTCGACGAGGACGTTACGTCCGAGGACAGCTTCCTCGGCTTCCTGGACGCCTGGTGGCCCGAGCTGACCCCGCGCGGGGTGCTCGCCGCGATGGCCGACGAGCGGCGGCTCGGCCGCTGGTCGCGACGGATCCTCAACCAGGGCGAGAACCGCCGTCTGGCCCGCTCCTTGAAGCGGCTGGGACCGGACGGCGGGGGCCCGCTCTCCGTCCATGACGTGGCGCTCCTGGACGAGCTGGAGACGCTGCTCGGCGCGCCGCCACGGCCCAGGAAGCGGCGCGATCTCGATCCGCTGGACCAGCTGACCGGTCTGGAGGAGCTGATGCCGCAGCGCGAGGAGTCGCAGCGCGAGCGGGCCGAACGGCTGGCCGCGGAGCGTACGGAGTACGCGCATGTCATCGTCGACGAGGCACAGGATCTGACCCCCATGCAGTGGCGGATGGTCGGCCGCCGCGGCCGGCACGCCACCTGGACGGTCGTCGGCGACGCCGCGCAGTCGTCCTGGTCGGACCCGGACGAGGCGGCGGAGGCCCGCGACGAGGCGCTCGGCACCCGCCCGCGCCGCCGCTTCACCCTGACCGTGAACTACCGCAACCCGGCCGAGATCGCCGAGCTGGCGTCGAAGGTCCTGGCGCTCGCCATGCCCGGCATGGAGTCGCCGCGCGCGGTGCGCTCCACGGGCGTACGGCCGCGCTTCCGCGTCGTGGAGAACGGCGATCCGGCCGCGACGGTACGCGCGGAGGCGCGGCGGCTGCTCGACCAGGTGGACGGCACGGTCGGCGTCGTCGTCGCCATGAACCGGCGCGAGCAGGCGGCGCGCTGGCTGGCCGGCCTCGGCGATCGCGTGGTGGCGCTGGGCAGTCTGGAGGCCAAGGGGCTGGAGTACGACGCGACGGTCGTGGTCTCGCCGGCGGAGATCGCGGACGAGTCGCCGGCCGGTCTGCGGGTGCTGTACGTCGCGCTGACCCGGGCGACCCAGCAGCTCACGGTGGTCTCGGCGGCCCGCGACGAACCGGACGCGGAGGGCGTACCGGACCTGCTGCGGGACTGATTCCGGGATCGGCCACGTCACCGGTCCGGGATCGGCCACGGCACCGGTCCCGGATCGGCCACGGCACCGGTCCCGGATTGACCGGCAGTCAACTCGCACGAAGGGGATCACTTACCGGGGTGGTTTGTTAGCCTGGTGGTGGCACCGGCTCGATCCAAGCCCCCGGGCCCAACCTTCGTCGCTTCGAGCGACCACTTGCCGCGAGGCGAGCATGGCGGGTCGGTGCCACCTTTTACTTCAGCTTTGCGTCAGCGCCACAGACGCGTCGGCGGGCCTTCACCAGACTTCGGTGAAGGCCTGTTTTCGTCTCACATCATGGAAGGTGGCGTTCCGTAGATAAAGGTCTTTACCTGTTACCCGCCGGTAGGTGCGACCATCTGAAAGCTCCGTCCCCGACGTGTTCGGGTGGAGCGGCAAAGAGGCTAGGGAAAGAAGAGGGACTCGGTCATGGCAACGGCGCCCAGCGTCTCGTACTCGATGACGGTCAGGCTGGAGGTGCCCGCGAGCGGTACCGCGGTCTCCCAGCTGACCACGGCCGTGGAGTCCTCCGGCGGCTCGGTGACCGGTCTGGACGTGACCGCCTCCGGCCACGAGAAGCTGCGGATCGATGTCACCATCGCCGCCAGCTCCACCGGGCACGCGGAGGAGATCGTCGAGCGGCTGCGGGGCATCGAGGGCGTCACCCTCGGCAAGGTCTCCGACCGTACGTTCCTGATGCACCTCGGCGGCAAGATCGAGATGCAGTCGAAGCACCCCATCCGCAACCGTGACGATCTCTCGATGGTCTACACCCCGGGTGTCGCCCGGGTCTGCATGGCGATCGCCGAGAACCCCGAGGACGCCCGGCGGCTGACCATCAAGCGCAACTCCGTCGCGGTCGTCACGGACGGCTCAGCGGTGCTCGGCCTGGGCAATATCGGCCCCAAGGCCGCGCTGCCCGTCATGGAGGGCAAGGCGGCCCTCTTCAAGCGGTTCGCCGGTATCGACGCCTGGCCGCTCTGCCTGGACACGCAGGACACCGACGCCATCGTCGAGATCGTCAAGGCGATCGCCCCCGGCTTCGCGGGCATCAACCTGGAGGACATCTCCGCGCCCCGCTGCTTCGAGATCGAGGCGCGGCTGCGCGAGGCCCTGGACATCCCGGTCTTCCACGACGACCAGCACGGCACCGCGATCGTGGTGCTCGCGGCCCTCACGAACGCGCTGCGTGTGGTGGGCAAGGGCATCGAGGACGTGCGGGTCGTCATGTCCGGCGCGGGCGCTGCCGGTACGGCCATCCTCAAGCTGCTGATCGCGGCGGGCGTCAAGCACACGGTGGTCGCCGACATCCACGGTGTGGTGCACGCGGGCCGCGAGGACCTGGTGGAGGCCGCCCACGAGTCGCCGCTGCGCTGGATCGCCGACAACACCAACCCCGAGGGTGTCACCGGCACGCTCAAGGAGGCCGTGGCCGGCGCGGACGTCTTCATCGGGGTCTCGGCCCCGAACGTGCTGGACGGCGACGACGTGGCGGCCATGGCGGACGGCGCGATCGTGTTCGCCCTCGCCAACCCCGATCCCGAGGTCGACCCCGCGATCGCGCGCGAGACGGCGGCCGTGGTGGCCACCGGCCGCTCCGACTTCCCCAACCAGATCAACAACGTGCTGGTCTTCCCCGGTGTCTTCCGCGGTCTGCTGGACGCCCAGTCCCGCACGGTCAACACGGACATGATGCTGGCCGCGGCGGCGGCGCTCGCCGATGTCGTCTCCGAGGACGAGCTCAACCCGAACTACATCGTGCCCTCGGTCTTCAACGACAAGGTCGCGGGCGCGGTGGCGGGCGCGGTGCGCGACGCCGCCAGGGCGGCCGGCGCGGACGTGACGGCGCCCGTCACCCAGATCTGATCCCTGATCCAGGGAGGGGGAGGGGTTCGGGGCAGCGCGAAATACGCCCCCGGATCCCGGCCCGAAATGTGACCAGGCCCACCACGGGGCCCGGTCACGCTACCCAGGACTGCGGTACATCTCACGTCCGTCCGGTGCCCGGCGCGTCGCGATTCGCCGGGCCCCACGGGCCCCTCTAGGGTGGCGGACCATGAGCCCCGCCGCTCCAGGGAGGTTTTCAGGGCCTCCGGCGGGCTCAAGGGCCCCAAGGCTCCAAGGAGTCTCCACAGAGTCGACGGAACGTCACGACGACGAGGCAGTGGCGCTTTTCGTGTGACTCCGGAGGGTGCCGGATTGGCTTTCCCGCCGCTGGTGGGGGCAGGATGCGTATTCGGGCGCGAGGGTCTGTCAGCAGACCCGGGTCCGGGGACTGTCCGAGGGCCCTGGCAGCATCGGCTTCGATCTCACGCCTTACAGGCAAGAAGAACACGGGAGTAACAACATGAACCGCAGTGAGCTGGTGGCCGCCCTGGCCGACCGCGCCGAGGTGACCCGCAAGGACGCCGACGCTGTGCTGGCCGCTCTCGCCGAGACGGTCGGTGAGGTCGTCGCCAAGGGCGATGAGAAGGTCACCATCCCCGGCTTCCTGACCTTCGAGCGCACCCATCGTGCCGCTCGGACCGCTCGTAACCCGCAGACCGGCGACCCGATCCAGATCCCGGCCGGCTACAGCGTGAAGGTCTCCGCGGGCTCCAAGCTCAAGGAAGCCGCCAAGGGCAAGTAACACCCATAGGCGACACGCAGGGGCGGCCACCCGGACCGGGTGGCCGCCCCTGGTGTGTCCGGCCTTCAGAAGCTCCTCCAGGCCGCCTGCCGGCCCCGGGAACGCCGTCGGCCCCGCTCGGGGGAGAGCGGGGCCGGCGGTGTGACCGTGTGACGGTGCGTCAGACGAGCGCGCCGCCCGGCAGCTCGACCTTCGCGCCCAGCTCGATGAGCTTGTCCATGAAGTTCTCGTAGCCGCGGTTGATCAGATCGATGCCGTGGACCCGCGACGTGCCCTGCGCCGCCAGCGCCGCGATCAGATACGAGAAACCGCCGCGCAGGTCGGGAATGACCAGGTCAGCGCCCTGGAGCCGGGTCGGGCCCGACACGACCGCGGAGTGCAGGAAGTTGCGCTGCCCGAAGCGGCAGTCCGAACCGCCCAGGCACTCCCGGTAGAGCTGGATGTGCGCGCCCATCTGGTTGAGCGCCGAGGTGAAGCCCAGCCGCGACTCGTACACCGTCTCGTGGACGATGGAGAGCCCCGACGCCTGCGTCAGCGCCACCACCAGCGGCTGCTGCCAGTCGGTCTGGAAACCGGGGTGCACGTCCGTCTCCAGCGCGATGGCGTTGAGCGAGCCGCCCGGATGCCAGAACCGGATGCCCTCGTCGTCGATCTCGAAGGCGCCGCCGACCTTGCGGTAGGTGTTGAGGAACGTCATCATCGAGCGCTGCTGCGCGCCGCGGACATAGATGTTGCCCTCGGTGGCCAGCGCCGCGGACGCCCAGGAGGCAGCCTCCAGACGGTCCGGCAGCGCCCGGTGCGTATAGCCGTCCAGCCGGTCGACGCCGGTGATCCGGATCGTCCGGTCGGTGTCCATGGAGATGATCGCGCCCATCTTCTGCAGGACGCAGATGAGGTCCTCGATCTCCGGTTCCACGGCGGCGTTGGACAGCTCGGTGACGCCCTCGGCGAGTACGGCCGTCAGCAGCACTTGCTCCGTCGAGCCGACCGAGGGGTACGGCAGCCGGATCTTCGTGCCGCGCAGCCGCTGCGGCGCCTCCAGATACTGGCCGTCCGCGCGCTTCTCGATCGTCGCGCCGAACTGGCGCAGGACGTCGAAGTGGAAGTCGATCGGCCGACCGCCGATGTCACAGCCGCCGAGACCCGGGATGAACGCGTGGCCGAGCCGGTGCAGCAGCGGTCCGCAGAAGAGGATCGGAATGCGCGACGAGCCCGCGTGGGCATCGATGTCGGCGACATTTGCACTCTCGACATGGGTCGGGTCGAGGACCAGCTCGCCCGGTTCGTCGCCGGGGCGTACGGTCACGCCGTGCAATTGCAGCAGTCCCCGTACGACCCGTACGTCGCGGATGTCGGGCACATTGCGGAGTCTGCTCGGGCTGCTGCCGAGGAGCGCGGCGACCATGGCTTTCGGCACCAGGTTCTTCGCGCCGCGGACGCGGATCTCACCCTCCAGCGGGGTTCCACCGTGGACAAGCATTACATCGTCTGTGCCGGTCATGAATCTCGCGTTCCGGAGTGGGCGGGCGGGTGGCCAAGGAAAAGGGTAAGGGGCCGGGACCCCCGTCCCGTAAGTCCCGGGGAGCGGTCGGCACACAGGTGACACGTAATTGAAGCGGGTCCGACACGTACTGTTCCGACTTGCTCGCGGAGGGTCACCAATTCGATTTCCCGGAAACCGTGCGCTCCCGTCGCCACCGTGCGCCCTGAGCTGCGTTCACACGTACTGTGCCGGGCGCGCCCCGCGGGCGGCGAATATGCGGGATCATGTCGAGCATGACCGAGGTGTCCTCGCTCACAGGGCGGCTGCTTGTCGCGACTCCCGCCCTGGCCGACCCGAATTTCGACCGCGCGGTGGTGCTCCTGCTCGATCACGACGAGGAGGGCTCGCTCGGCGTGGTCCTCAACAGGCCCACACCCGTGGGTGTCGCGGACATCCTGGCGTCCTGGGGGGAGCTCGCGGGGGAGCCCGGTGTGGTCTTCCAGGGCGGTCCCGTCTCGCTGGACTCCGCCCTCGGCCTCGCCGTGATCCCGGGCGACGAGGGGCCGTTGGGGTGGCGCAGGGTGTACGGGGCGATCGGCCTCGTCGATCTGGAGACCCCGCCCGAGCTGCTCGCGCGGGCGTTCGGCTCGCTGCGGATCTTCGCCGGATACGCGGGCTGGGGCCCCGGCCAGTTGGAGGAGGAGCTGCGCGAAGGGGTGTGGTACGTCGTGGAGTCGGAGCCGGGCGACGTGTCGTCGCCGAGGCCGGAGAGCCTGTGGCGGGCGGTGCTGCGCAGACAGCGCGGCAAGCTGGCCATGGTCGCGACATACCCGGATGATCCCTCCCTCAACTGACCATCCGGACGGTTCGGCCCGTTCCGTCGGCGCGCCGAGCGCTTCGGCCGTCGCCGCTCGGCGTGTCGTCGGCGTGTCGGCGCGATGCGTGAGCGTGCGGCTCCGGAGTGCATGGACCCGGAGCCTTCGGGATCCCCCCGGCGTGGGTACCCTTGGCTGCTATGAGCACTCTTGAGCCCGAGCGCGGGGCAGGTACGGGCACCCTCGTGGAGCCGACACCACAGGTGTCGCACGGCGACGGCGACCACGAGCGCTTCGCCCACTACGTCCAGAAGGACAAGATCATGGCGAGTGCCCTCGACGGCACTCCCGTGGTCGCACTGTGCGGAAAGGTCTGGGTACCGGGGCGCGACCCCAAGAAGTACCCCGTCTGTCCGATGTGCAAGGAGATCTACGAGTCCATGGGTCCCGGCGGGGACAAGGGCAAGGACAAGGGCGGCAAGGACAGCGGTAAGAAGTAGCGACCGACCGCCGGACTTACTCGTCCAGGCACCGGACAGAACCTGAGTCACTGTCGGAGACGGCTTCCGGGGCGCGCGTGCACACGCGCGCCCCGGAAGCCGTCTCGCGTTGTACGGGGTGGCCCGCGGTCACAGATTGGTTGAGACCACTTGTCGGAGACTTCCGGCCGCGCTTAATCTCCTGCGAGTTGTGCAGCACGAAACGTTCGTTGCGCATGCTGCAACGCCGACCCGTAGGGATCCCGGATGAAGCTTTCCTCCCGTATTGCCGTCCCGGTGGCGGCACTCGCCCTCGCCGGCCTCACCGCCACCGGCTGCGCCCCGCAGACCTCCGACACCAGCGCGACGAAGGACGAGAAGAGCGGCACGCTGCGCGTCTGGCTCTTCCAGGAGGTCAACAACAAGCCGAAGGAACAGGTCGTCGACGCTGCGGTCGCCGCCTTCGGCAAGACACACGAGGGGACGAAGGTCGAGATCGAGTACATCCCGGTCGAGACCCGCGCCCAGCGCATCAAGGCCGCCTTCAACGATCCGAAGAGCGCGCCGGACCTCATCGAGTACGGCAACACCGACACCGCCGGATACGTCAAGGACGGCGGACTCGCCGACGTCACCGAGGAGTTCAACGCCTGGGACGAGGCCAAGGACACCGACCCGACGGCCCGTCAGTCCGTCACGGTCGACGGCAAGATCTACGGGGCGCCCCTCTTCGTCGGCGTCCGGGCGCTCTACTACCGCACCGATGTCTTCAAGGAACTGGGGATATCCGCCCCCAAGTCCCAGGCCGAACTGATCGCCACGGCCAAGAAGGTCCGCAAGGCGAAGCCGGAGCTGTACGGACTCGCGGTCGGCGGCGCGTACACCTACGGCGCGATGCCGTTCCTGTGGGCGAACGGCGGCGAACTGGCGCAGGAGAACGGCGGCACGTACAAGGCCGCGGTCAACAGCCCGGCCGCCCGCAAGGGCATCGAGGCGTACACCTCCCTCTTCGGCGACGACAACTGTCCGGCCGCCAAGTGCGCCTCGATGGGCGGCAACGCGACGGTGACCGCCTTCGCGTCCGGGAAGGCCGCGATGGCGATCGGCGGCGACTTCAGCCACCAGGCCGTCGAGGCGGGCACGGTGAAGGGCAAGTACGCGGTCGTGCCGCTGCCCGGGGTCGAGGCGGGCTCGGTCGCGCCGGCCTTCGCGGGCGGCAACAACATCGGCGTACTGAAGAGCAGCGCGCACCGCACGCTCGCCGTCGACCTGATGAAGTCGTTCACCGGCAAGGAGACCCAGGCCAAGCTGTTCGACGCGATGGGCTTCCTGCCGACGTACACGGACGTACTGGCCGACTCGGCGAAGAAGCAGCCGTTCATCGAGCCCTTCGTCAAGACCCTGGGCGCAGGCGCCAAGTTCGTCCCCGCGTCGCCGGGCTGGGCGCAGATCGACTCCTCGCTCATCCTGCCGACGATGTTCCAGGAGATCGTCAGCGGCCGTAAGGACGTCGCCGCGGCGTCGGACGACGCGGCGAAGAAGATGGACGCGGCGTTCACGTCCGCGGGCTGAGCGCCATGACGACCGAAACCGGCCGGATCGACTCCGGCCGTACGGCCACCGGGGGCCCGGGGCCCGTACGCGAGGCCCGGCAGGCACCCCGGAAGGCCCGGCGGACCCCCCGCCGGGCCGGCCGGGCCGGCTGGACCCCCTGGCTCTATCTCGCGCCCGCGCTCGTCGTCCTCGGCGGGCTGCTGATCTACCCGATCTACCAACTCGGCCTGATCTCCTTCCTGGAGTACACCCAGGCGCAGGTCAGCGGCGGGGAACCCACCTCCTTCAAGGGCTTCGGCAACTACACCGCGCTCTTCGGCGACAGCCAGTTCTGGCAGGTGCTGCTGGCGACCGTGCTGTTCGCCGCGGCGTGTGTCGTCGCCACCCTCGCGGTCGGCTGCGCCCTCGCCGTCCTGCTGACGCGCGTACGGGCCGTGCCGCGGCTCGCGCTGATGCTCGCCGCGCTCGGCGCCTGGGCCACCCCGGCGATCACCGGCTCCACGGTCTGGGTGTTCCTCTTCGACCCGGACTACGGCCCCGTCAACCGGCTGCTGGGGCTCGGCGACTTCTCCTGGACGTACGGCCGCTACAGCGCCTTCGCGCTCGTCCTGTTCGAAGTGGTCTGGTGCTCGTTCCCGTTCGTGATGGTGACCGTCTACGCGGGCATCAAGGCCATCCCCGGCGAGGTGCTGGAGGCGGCCTCGCTCGACGGCGCCTCGCAGTGGCGGATCTGGCGGTCGGTCACCGCTCCCATGCTGCGGCCGATCCTGGTGGTCGTCACCATCCAGTCGATCATCTGGGACTTCAAGGTCTTCACCCAGATCTATGTGATGACGAACGGTGGCGGAATCGCCGGCCAGAATCTCGTGCTCAATGTCTACGCCTATCAGCAGGCCTTCGCGTCCTCGCAGTACAGCCTGGGCTCGGCGATCGGCGTGGTCATGCTGCTGATTCTGCTGGCGATCACGCTCGTCTATCTGCGACTGATCCGACGCCGGGGAGAAGAACTGTGAACCTGCTCGGTATTCGCCGTCCCTGGCGGCTGCTGGCGGAGGCATCCGCCCTCGTCATCGCCGTGATCGTGGCCTTTCCGCTGTACTGGATGGTCCTCTCCGCGTTCAAACCGGCCGGTGAGATCCAGTCCACGGAGGCCCGTCCCTGGACGCTCTCGCCGTCGCTCGACTCGTTCCGCCGGGTCTTCGAACAGCAGGAATTCGGGCGGTACTTCCTCAACAGCCTGGCGGTCGCGGGAACGGTCGTGATCGCCTCCGCGCTCATCGCGTTTCTGGCCGCGACGGCCGTGACTCGGTTCCGTTTCCGATTCCGTACGACCCTCCTCATCATGTTCCTCGTCGCGCAGATGGTGCCGATCGAGGCGCTGGCCATCCCGCTGTTCTTCCTGATGCGGGACGCCGGGCTGCTCAATACGCTCGGCTCGCTGGTCCTGCCGCATCTCGCCTTCTCACTTCCGTTCGCCGTCTGGATGCTGCGCGGATTCGTCAAGGCCGTCCCCGAGGCGCTGGAGGAGGCCGCGTACATCGACGGTGCGAGCCGTACCCGGTTCCTGTGGCAGATCCTTTTCCCGCTGGTCTTCCCCGGGCTTGTCGCGACGAGTGTCTTCTCCTTCATCTCGACCTGGAACGACTTCTTGTTCGCCAAGTCCTTCATCATCAGCGACACCTCCCAGTCGACCCTTCCGATGGCGCTGCTGGTCTTCTTCAAACCGGACGAGAACGACTGGGGCGGGATCATGGCCGCGTCTACGGTGATGACCGTTCCCGTGCTGGTTTTCTTTGTGCTCGTACAACGGCGCCTGGTCTCCGGACTCGGCGGTGCCGTCAAGGATTAGAGGTGGACTTCATGGATCTGATCCCGGACCCCAGGCGGGCCTGGCCGGCGCAGCCGGGAGCGGGTGTCTTCCCGCTCGACAGCGAGACCGTGATCGGGGCAGGGCCCGGCACGGAGGGCGTGGCGCGGTGGTTCCGTACCGCCGTCGGAGCCGCGACGGGGCTGCCGTTCGCGGACGACACCGGTGTCGTCGGCGCCGACGACAACCGGATCGTCCTGGGGATCAGCCCGGACATCGCGCGCGAACTGGGCCCCGAGGGGTACCGGATCAGCGTCGACGCGGAGGCGATCCGTATCGAGGGCGGCGCCGCGGCCGGGGTCTTCTGGGGGGCGCAGACCGTCCGTCAGCTGCTCGGGCCCGACGCGTACCGCAGAGCGCCGCTGGGGCCTGTCCGGCGGATCTTCGCGGATCAGACCGCGGCGTCTGGTGCCGTGCATGGCAAGGCGGAGGATCGTCCTCGTACTGGACGTACGTGGACGACTCCGACAACGCGGCGAGGTGCGGTGCCAGGCGTCGCGGGCCTGCGAAGATCCGCCGGACAGGGCCTGGGGCCTGTCGGACAGGCCCTGGACCCCGCGCGCGAGTGGTCCGTACCGATGACCCTCATCGAGGACGCGCCCCGCTTCGGCTGGCGGGGGCTGATGCTCGACGTGGCACGCCACTTCATGCCCAAGGACGGCGTGCTGCGCTATCTGGACCTGCTCGCCGCCCACAAGCTGAATGTCTTCCACTTCCATCTCACCGACGACCAGGGCTGGCGCGTCGAGATCAAGAAGCATCCGAGACTGACGGAAGTCGGCTCCTGGCGCCCGCGCACCAAATGGGGCCACCGCGCCTCCGAGTTCTGGGAGGAGAAGCCGCACGGCGGTTACTACACCCAGGACGACATCCGCGAGATCGTCGCGTACGCCGCCGAGCGGCATATCACCGTCGTCCCCGAGATCGATATCCCGGGACATTCGCAGGCCGCCATCGCCGCGTATCCGGAACTCGGCAACACCGATGTCATCGACACGACCTCCCTCACCGTCTGGGACACCTGGGGCATTACCGCAAACGTACTCGCCCCCACTGACAACACGCTGCGGTTCTACGAGGACGTCTTCGAGGAACTGCTCACACTCTTCCCCTCCACCTTCATCCACGTCGGCGGGGACGAGTGCCTCAAGGACCAGTGGAAGGCGTCACCGGCGGCCCAGGCAACGATCGAGCGGCTCGGTCTGACCGGCGAGGACGAGCTCCAGTCCTGGTTCATCCGGCACTTCGACAACTGGCTCGCCGAGCGCGGCCGGCGGCTGATCGGCTGGGACGAGATCCTGGAAGGCGGGCTCGCGCCGGGCGCCGCCGTGTCGTCCTGGCGCGGATACGCGGGCGGGATCGCCGCCGCGAAGGCCGGCCACGACGTCGTCATGTGCCCCGAGCAGCAGGTGTACCTGGACCACCGTCAGGCGGCCGGCGACGACGAGCCGATGCCCATCGGGTACGTACGCACCCTGGAGGACGTCTACCGCTTCGAGCCCCTGCCGCCCGAGCTCACCGAGGAGGAGGCGGCCCATGTCCTCGGCACCCAGGCCAATGTCTGGACCGAAGTCATGCACGACAGCGCCCGCGTCGACTACCAGGTCTTCCCGCGACTCGCCGCCTTCGCCGAAGTCGCCTGGTCGGACCTCCCCGCCCCCGCCGAACGTGATTTCGCCGACTTCGAGCAGCGCATGGCGGAGCACTACCGGCGCCTTGACGCGCTCGGGGTCGAATACCGGCCGCCCGGCGGTCCGTTGCCCTGGCAGCGCCGCCCCGCCCCCAACGGAGACAATGCCAGCCTGGGCCGCCCGATCGAGGGGGCGCCCCCGAACGTGTGAGCCCGCGGGGAGATGGCCGCCCCGGAACGGTGTCCCTGGGACCGTGGTAGTCCGTAAGGATAAGTAGTCCGTACGGATAAGTCGTACAACGACCGCTGAAGAGTGGCATTCCGTATGTGACGGCGAAGAGGTGCGAAACCGGACCTTCCCCCTGGTGGGGGACGGATCAGCCCTTCGCGGACCCTCGCGTCGGGCGGACCGGAAGATGTGCCAGAGTTGCCACGTCCGGTCTGTGAGCACGTACGGTACGGCAACACAGGCGGGACACCGGGACACCGGAAAGGGGCAGCTGGGTTGACCACGCACGCACCGCAGACGGCGCAGTTCGTGACGCTGCCGGCCTCGCTCGACGAGGCCGTGGCGGCGCTCACCGCGATGCCTGCCGCCGTGCCCGTCGCGGGTGGAACCGATCTCATGGCGGCCGTCAACAAGGGCCAGCTACGGCCCGCGGGACTCGTCGGCCTCGGTCGGATCAGCGAGCTGCGCGGCTGGCACTACCAGGACGGTCACGCCCTGCTCGGCGCCGGTCTCACCCACGCGCGCATGGGCAGACCGGACTTCGCGGCCCTCATCCCCGCGCTCGCCGCGTCCGCGCGCGCGGCGGGCCCGCCGCAGATCCGTAACGCCGGGACGCTCGGCGGCAATATCGCCACCGCGGCCCCGACCGGCGACGCGCTGCCCGTGCTCGCCGCGCTGGAGGCCGATCTGGTGATCGGGGGGCCCGGCGGCGCGCGCCGTGAGATCCCCGTCTCGCATCTGCTGGCAGGGCGCGAGATGCTCGCGCCCGCCGAACTCATCGGCTTCGTGCGGGTGCCCCTGCTGCACGCCCCCCAGGTCTTCCTCAAGGCGACCGGACGGACGGGGCCCGGCCGGGCCACCGCGTCCGTGGCCGTCGTACTGGACCCGGCGCGGCGCGGGGTGCGGTGCGCGGTCGGCGCGATCGCCCCGATGCCGCTGCGCCCGCTGGAGGCGGAGCGCTGGATCGCCTCGCTGATCGACTGGGACGGCGCGCGCGGGCTCGCGCAGGAGGCGCTCGCCGCCTTCGGCGAGTACGTCGCCGCGGCCTGTATCCCGGACCCGCCCGCGCCGGCCGACGGGGGCGAAGTGCCCCCGCCGTCGCCCGCCGTACTGCATCTGCGGCGCACGGTCGCCGCACTGGCCCGACGAGCACTGGGGAGGGCGCTGTCGTGACCACCAACGAGAACTCCGGTACCGGCTCCGGGGCCCCCGAGGGCCAGGGCGGCTGGCAGCCGGTCCCGCAGGGCGGGGAGTACGACGGCGAGTCGACCGCCTTCGTGCAACTGCCCCCGGAGGACGTCTTCGACGCTCCGCTGGCCGCGCCGGGGCACGGGTACGTACCGCCGCAGATCGTGCCGCCGGCACAGCTCGACCCGTCGGCGGCCGACGCCCAGGGCGGGGTCCAGTGGCCGGACCCGCAGCAGGGCGGCTATGTCCAGGGCGGGTACGCGCAGGGCGGTTACGGCCACGGTGGCTACGGGCCCGGCGGTGGCTACGACCCGCAGGCGACGGGCCAGTGGAACTTCAGCGACACGGGCGCCGGTAACGGCGCCGACGCCGGGGCGGTCGCGGGTGCCGGGCAGGCCGCGGCGGGGGACCCCGCGGGTGGATCCGAGCTGACCGGGCAGTGGACGATCCCGATCGCCCAGGGGGATCTTCCGGACGAATCCGGCGAGTTCAGCAAGTCGGTGCTGGCGTCCCAGTGGAACGGCGGCAGCCCGCCGGCGACTCTGCCGGGCGGCGCCGCCGCGCCGTGGGCGACGGAACCGGCACCGCCCGGCAGAGACGCCGGCGGATTCGCCGTCCCGGAGAGCGTCGAGGCACCGGGGGTGCCGGGCGTCCCGGAGGCCATGGAGCCCGAGCCGTCCGCCGCCCTGCCGGACGCCGTACCGGACCTCGCGCACGAGCCCGGCCCGGGGACCGTGCCCGAGGCGGCGCCCGAGACCGTCCCCGAGATCCCGGCCGAGCCCGAGCACGGAGCGGAGACCGCGCCGGGACCGGAGCACGGACCGGAATCCGGGGCCGCGCCGGAACCCGAGCCGGAACCCGAGCCGGAACCCGAGCCCGAGCCCGCGCCCCTCACCAGCAGCAGCGACAGCGCCGAACACCCCTCCGGCTCCTACGTCCTGCGCGTCAACGGCGCCGACCGTCCCGTCACCGACGCCTGGATCGGCGAGTCGCTGCTGTACGTGCTGCGCGAGCGCCTCGGCCTCGCGGGCGCCAAGGACGGCTGCTCCCAGGGCGAATGCGGCGCCTGCAACGTCCAGGTCGACGGCCGGCTCGTCGCCTCCTGTCTCGTCCCCGCCGCCACCGCCGCCGGCTCCGAGGTCCGTACGGTCGAGGGGCTGGCCGCCGACGGCGAACCCTCCGACGTCCAGCGGGCGCTGGCGAAGTGCGGGGCCGTGCAGTGCGGGTTCTGCGTCCCCGGCATGGCCATGACCGTCCACGACCTCCTGGAGGGCAACCACGCCCCCAGCGAGCTGGAGACCCGCCAGGCGCTCTGCGGCAACCTCTGCCGCTGCTCGGGCTACCGCGGCGTGCTCGACGCGGTGAGCGAGGTCGTCGCCGGGCGCAGGGCGAGCGCGGAGGCCGCCGCCGCGGCCTCCGAGGAAGCCCGAATCCCGCACCAGGCACCCCCCGGGGCCGGCGGCGTCCAGCCCCCGCACACCGGCCCGCACACCCCCCCGCACTCGCCCGACGGAGGCATGGCGTGAGCAACGACGCGGCCACCGGGACCCCGACGCTCGACGGCCCCCAGCAGGAGCCGCCCGCGCACGGCCTCGGCGCATCCCTCCCCCCGGCCGACGCGCGCGCGAAGACCGAGGGCACGTTCCCGTACGCCGCCGACCTGTGGGCCGAGGGCCTGCTGTGGGCGGCGATCCTGCGCTCGCCGCACCCGCACGCCCGTATCGTCTCGGTCGACACCGCCGCGGCCGCCGAGATGCCGGGCGTACGCGCCGTCGTCACGCACGAGGACGTGCCGGGCGACTCGGCGTACGGCAGGCGGATCGCCGACCGTCCCGTCTTCGCCTCGGAGGTCGTACGCCACCACGGCGAGGCGATCGCCGCCGTCGCCGCCGACCACCCCGACACGGCCCGGCTCGCCGCCGCCGCGATCGCCGTCGAGTACGAGGTCCTCGACCCGGTGACCGACCCCGAGAAGGCGTTCGCCGCCGAGCCGCTGCACCCCGACGGCAATCTGATCCGCCATATCCCGCTGCGCTACGGCGATCCGGAGATCACCGGCGAGGTCGTCGTGGAGGGGCTGTACCGCATCGGCCGCCAGGACCCGGCGCCCATCGGCGCCGAGGCGGGCCTCGCCGTGCCGAGGCCCGATGGCGGCGTCGAGATCTACACCGCCTCCACCGACCCGCACACCGACCGCGATCTGGCCGCCGCCTGCTTCGGCCTGGAGCCGGACCGGGTGAAGGTCGTCGTCACCGGCGTCCCCGGCGCCACTGGCGACCGCGAGGACCCGGGCTTCCAGATCCCCCTCGGCCTGCTCGCGCTGCGTACCGGCTGCCCGGTCAAACTCGCCGCGACCCGCGAGGAGTCCTTCCTCGGTCACGCCCACCGCCACCCCACGCTGCTGCGCTACCGCCACCACGCGGACGCCGAGGGCCGGCTCGTCAAGGTCGAGGCCCAGATCCTGCTGGACGCGGGGGCGTACGCGGACGCCTCGTCCGAGTCCCTCGCGGCGGCGGTCGCCTTCGCCTGCGGCCCCTACGTCGTCCCGCACGCCTTCATCGAGGGCTGGGCCGTACGCACCAACAACCCGCCCTCCGGCCATGTACGCGGCGAAGGCGCGATGCAGGTGTGCGCGGCGTACGAGGGCCAGATGGACAAGCTGGCGGCCAAGCTGGGGGTGGAACCGGCCGAGCTGCGCCTGCGCAACGTCCTGGCCACCGGCGACATCCTGCCCACCAGCCAGACGGTGACCTGCCCGGCGCCCGTGGCCGAACTGCTCCGTTCCGTACGCGACTTCCCGCTGCCCCCGCTCCCCAAGGACACCCCCGAGGCGGCCTGGCTGCTGCCCGGCGGCCCCGAGGGCGCGGGCGAGCCGGGGGCCGTACGCCGGGGCGTCGGCTACGCGCTCGGCATGGTCCATATGCTCGGCGCGGAGGGCGCGGACGAGGTCTCCACGGCCACCGTCAAGGTGCACGACGGCGTGGCCACGGTCATCTGCGCGGCCGTCGAGACCGGCCAGGGCTTCGCCACCCTCGCCCGGCAGATCGTGCAGGAGACGCTGGGCATCGAGGAGGTCCATGTCGCCTCCGTCGACACGGACCAGCCTCCGGCGGGTCCGGCCGCCCACGGCCGGCACACCTGGGTCTCGGGCGGCGCGGTCGAGCGGGCGGCGAAGATGGTCCGTACGCAGCTGCTCCAGCCGCTGGCCCACAAGTTCGGGATGTCCACCGAGCTGCTCCAGATCACGGACGGCAAGATCACCTCGTACGACGGTGTGCTGTCCACGACGGTCACCGAGGCGATGGACGGCAAGGAACTCTGGGCGACGGCACAGTGCCGCCCCCACCCGACCGAACCCCTCGACGCCTCGGGCCAGGGCGACGCCTTCGTGGGGCTGGCCTTCTGCGCCATCCGCGCGGTCGTGGACGTCGACATCGAGCTGGGCTCGATCCGGGTCGTGGAGATGGCCGTGGCCCAGGACGTCGGTCGTGTCCTCAACCCGGCGCAGCTGGCCACCCGTATCGAGGCCGGCGTCACGCAGGGCATCGGCACGGCCCTGACGGAGAACCTCCGTACGACCCGCGGTCTGGTCCGCCGCCCCGACCTCACGGGGTACGCGCTTCCGACGTCCCTGGACGCGCCGGACATCCGTATCGTCAAGCTGGTCGAGGAGCGCGACGTGGTGGCCCCCTTCGGCGCCAAGCCCGCGAGCGCGGCTCCGGTGGTCACGTCCCCGGCGGCGGTCGCCTCGGCGGTCCGCGCGGCGACGGGCCGGCCCATCAGCCGCCTCCCGATCCGCCCCCAGGCGGCGGTGGCGGCGGCGCCGGCGGCTACGTAGCGCGGTCGCGGCGCGGTCGTACGGGAGCGCGGCCCGGCGGGCGTCTTCCGCCGGACGGCCGTCCCGGGGCGCCCATGACACCGAGCGGCCGCCCGCGGAATCCCCGGGGGCGGCCGCTCGCGCTGTTCCTGGAGGCCGTGGCGGGAATCGAACCCGCGTAACTCGCTTTGCAGGCGAGCCCCTGAACCACTCGGGCACACGGCCATGTTTGTCTCCTGTCATTGACCGTAGGCCGGTGGCGCACGGGGCTCAAGGCGTCCGGGCGGGCCGCAACGCGACTGCCACACTCCGTTCATGGTGGGCGGCGGGCCGGTGGGGCCGGGGGAGGCGTACGCCCAAGGGACCAGATCCGATCAGCCCTACGACAGGGCCATATCCGGGCTGTGCCCCTTACGCTGACCCCATGACCGCCCTGGACCCACGCGACGCCGATGTCGCTCCCGCCGACATATCCGCCGTAGCGGACCCCCTGCGGAAATCCCCGGCTCTCGGCCGGGGCGACGCTCCGGGACAAGGCGGTGTGCTGGGGCCTCAGCACCGGGCGCTCAGTATCGGCATCGTCTCCGTCGTCCTGCTCATCGCCTTCGAGGCGACCGCCGTCGGTACCGCGATGCCCGTCGCCGCGCGGGAGCTGCACGGGATTCCGCTGTACGCCTTCGCCTTCTCCGCGTACTTCACCACCAGCCTCTTCGCCATGGTGCTCTCCGGCCAGTGGGCCGACCGCAGCGGGCCGCTCGCGCCGCTCGCCACCGGGATCAGCGCCTTCGGGGCCGGGCTGCTGCTGTCGGGCACGGCGGGCACCATGTGGCTGTTCATCCTCGGCCGCGCCGTCCAGGGCCTCGGCGGCGGGCTGGTCATCGTCGCACTCTATGTCGTCGTCAGCCGGGCCTACCCGGAGAGGCTGCGGCCCTCGATCATGGCCGCGTTCGCCGCCAGTTGGGTGATCCCCTCCGTCGTCGGACCGCTCGCCTCCGGCACCGTCACCGAACACCTCGGCTGGCGCTGGGTCTTCATCGGTATCCCGGTCCTGGTCGTGCTGCCGCTGGCGCTCGCGCTGCCCGCGATACGCCGCAAGGCGTCGGGGCCCGCCGATGCCGACGGGCCCGTCCCGTCCTTCGACCGGCGCCGGATCCGGCTCGCGCTCGGGATCTCGCTGGGCGCGGGGCTGCTCCAGTACGCGGGCCAGGATCTGCGCTGGCTCTCGCTCCTCCCGGCGCTGGCCGGCGCCGCGTTCCTCGTCCCCGCCGTCCTCGGGCTGCTGCCGCACGGCACCTGGCGCGCGGCGCGCGGGCTGCCCTCCGTGGTGCTGCTGCGCGGGGTCGCCGCCGGGGCCTTCATCGCCGCCGAGAGCTTCGTACCGCTGATGCTCGTCACCCAGCGCGGGCTGTCGCCGACGATGGCCGGGCTCTCGCTCGCGGTGGGCGGCGCGACCTGGGCGCTCGGCTCGTACGTCCAGTCCAGGCCGCGCCTGGAGCCGTACCGCGAGCGGCTGATGGCGGGCGGGATGGTGCTGGTCGCCCTGTCGATCGCGACCGTGCCGAGCGTGCTCGTCGAGTCCGTACCGGTGTGGATCGTCGCGGTCGCCTGGGCATTCGGCTGTCTCGGCATGGGCGCCGTGATCGCCTCCACCAGCGTGCTGCTGCTCAAGCTCTCGGCGCCGGAGGAGGCGGGCGCGAACTCCGCCGCGCTCCAGATCTCCGACGGGTTGTCGAACGTGCTCCTGCTGGCGGCGGGCGGCGCGGCGTTCGCGGCCCTGGGCGGCGGCGCGGTGGGCGGCCACGCCTCCTTGGCCGCGTCGGGCGCGGCGGGATCCCACCCGGCGGCCTTCGCCGCGGTGTTTCTGCCGATGGCCGCGGTGGCGCTGGTCGGGGTGTGGGTGGCGACGCGGATACGGACCCACTGACCGCGGATACGGACCCCCACTGACCGCGGATACGGACACTCGCCGACCGCGGATACGGACCGCTGAGCACGTGCACGGACCCGCTGGGCACTGCCCACGCCACGTTCGACCGCCCTGTTAGCGTGGGCCCCTTGACCGAGGGGGCGGAGACAGCACGATGACAGCGACCACGTTTCGTATCGGCGGGAACCTGAGCGTACGGCGGCTCGGATTCGGGGCGATGCGGCTGCCGACGGAGCCGGGACCGGCCCGCGAGGTCTCCCTCGGCGTCGCCCGGCGGGCCGTCGAGCTGGGCGTCACACTGATCGACACCGCCCATCTGTACGGCGGGGGAGCCAACGAGGAACTGCTCGCCGAGGCCCTGTACCCCTACGCGGACGGGCTGCTCGTCACCACCAAGGTCGGCGTCGCGCGATCGGCGGAATCGGGCGAGTGGGGGCTCGACGGCCGGCCGGAAGTCCTGCGCGACCAGGTCGAGAACGCCCTTCGCCGACTGCGCGTCGAGCGGCTCGAACTGCTCCAGCTGCACCGCATCGACCCTGAGGTGCCCCTCGCCGACCAGCTCGGCGCGCTGCGGGAGTTGCTGACCGCGGGCAAGGTCGGCCGGCTCGGGCTGTCCGAGATCACCGTCGCCGAGCTCGAACAGGCGCGGGAGATCATCGACGTCGTGTCCGTACAGAACCGCTACAGCGTGCTCGACCGCGAGCACGAGTCCGTGCTCGCGGCCTGCGAGGCGGCGGGGATCGCGTTCCTGCCGTGGCGGCCCGTCGCCTGGGGGAAGTCGGGGGCCGATGCCGAGATCACCGCCGTGGCGGCCGAGCTCGACGCCACCCCCTCGCAAGTCGCGCTCGCCTGGCTCCTCGACCGCTCGCCGGTCATCCTCCCGATCCCGGGCACCGCCCGGATCGACCATCTGGAGGAGAACGTCGCCGCGGCGGACCTCCGCCTGACCCCGGCCCACCGCGACCGTCTCGCCGGTCTCGCCCGCCCCGACCGGCCGGCCGATCAGGTGTAGCGCCCCGTCCCCGCCGTACGGAATGTGGCGCCCGTCGCACCTGGCCGTCCCCCGTCCCGTTCGTACGAGGGTCGCGCCGGGCCACCGGTAGGGTGGCCCGGTTGTCGTACGTACCCCTGCCCGACCCCGCCAACCCGCGCCCGAACCGGAGACCGTGACTACTACCGCCGCCTCCCACCACCTCTCACCCGCCTTCCCGGGTCGCGCCCCCTGGGGCACCGCGAACAAGCTGCGTGCCTGGCAGGAGGGTGCGCTCGGCCGTTATCTGGAGCTGCAGCCGCGCGACTTCCTCGCCGTCGCCACCCCCGGCGCCGGGAAGACGACCTTCGCCCTGACGCTCGCCTCATGGCTGCTGCACCACCATGTCGTCCAGCAGATCACCGTCGTCGCGCCGACCGAGCACCTCAAGAAGCAGTGGGCGGAGGCCGCCGCGCGCATTGGCATCAAGCTCGACCCCGACTACTCCGCGGGGCCGGTGAGCAAGGAGTACGACGGCGTCGCCATCACCTACGCGGGCGTCGGGGTCCGGCCCATGCTGCACCGCAACCGGTGCGAGCAGCGCAAGACCCTGGTCATCCTCGACGAGATCCACCACGCGGGCGACTCCAAGTCCTGGGGCGAGGCCTGTCTTGAGGCGTTCGAGCCCGCGACCCGGCGGCTCGCGCTGACCGGCACGCCGTTCAGGTCCGACACCAACCCCATCCCCTTCGTGGCGTACGAGGAGGGCAACGACGGCATCCGCCGCTCGGCCGCCGACTACGCCTACGGGTACGGCAACGCGCTCGGCGACGGTGTCGTCCGGCCCGTCATCTTCCTCAGCTACAGCGGCAATATGCGCTGGCGCACCAAGGCCGGTGACGAGATCGCGGCCAAGCTCGGCGAGCCCATGACGAAGGACGCCATCTCGCAGGCGTGGCGCACCGCGCTCGACCCGCGCGGAGACTGGATGCCCAACGTGCTGCGCGCCGCGGACCAGCGGCTGACCGAGGTGCGCAAGGGCATCCCGGACGCCGGCGGTCTGGTCATCGCGACCGACCAGGACTCGGCGCGCGCGTACGCCAAGCTCATCCGCGAGATCACCGGCTCGAAGGCGACCGTCGTCCTCTCCGACGACACCGGCGCGTCGAAGCGGATCGATGAATTCAGCGAGGGCGACGACCGGTGGATGGTCGCGGTCCGGATGGTGTCGGAGGGCGTCGACGTACCGCGCCTGGCCGTCGGCGTGTACGCCACCACCATCTCGACCCCGCTCTTCTTCGCGCAGGCCGTGGGCCGTTTCGTACGTTCACGGCGGCGCGGCGAGACCGCGTCCGTCTTCCTGCCCACCATCCCGGGCCTGCTCGGCTTCGCCGCCGAGATGGAGGTCGAGCGCGACCATGTGCTCGACAAGCCGAAGAAGAACGGTGAGGAGGACCCCTACGCCGAGTCCGAGAAGGAGATGGCGGAGGCCGAGAAGCAGCAGGATGAGGACACCGGCGAGCAGGACATGCTGCCCTTCGAGGCGCTGGAGTCCGACGCCGTCTTCGACCGGGTGCTCTACGACGGCGCCGAATTCGGCATGCAGGCCCACCCGGGCAGCGAGGAGGAGCGGGACTACCTCGGTATCCCCGGGCTGCTGGAGCCCGACCAGGTGCAACTGCTCCTCCAGAAGCGGCAGGCGAGGCAGATCGCGCACAGCCGCAAGAAGCCGGACGCCGAGGCGGATCTGCTGGAGCTGCCGGCCGAGCGCCGGCCCGTGGTCTCCCACAAGGAGCTGCTGGAGCTGCGCAAGCAGCTGAACACGATGGTCGGCGCGTACGTCCACCAGAGCGGCAAGCCGCACGGCGTGATCCACACGGAGCTGCGCCGGGTGTGCGGCGGGCCGCCGAGCGCCGAGGCGACGGCGGGGCAGATCCGGGAGCGGATCGCGAAGGTTCAGGAGTGGGCCACCCGGATGCGGTGATGCCGTGGAGATTTCCGTCGGCCGCCGTAGCGGTGATCGAGAGAGGTCGTAGGGGTTTCCGTACGCGGTGGCCGCCGCCGGAGCGGTCGGCGGCCGTCTTCGCCTCCGAAGACGTCCGGTATGGCGCGAATGATCAATCCAATTCCTCGTTCTGTCGGATTTTGTCCGCGAATAGGGATCAACTCTCTTCCTGTGCCCGGATTCTGGACGAGGTCTTCCGCTGAGCGGTGTCCGTGGTTAGTGTCCCCGCAATGTAAACGCTCCGTGGCAACTCCGCCGCGTAGTGCAGCCGGTGGTGCCGAGGCCCGCCGGCGGCCTCACTCCGAAGGAGAAGGCGTCGTGACCGCGGAGACCTCCCAGACGCTCGACCGGGGACTGCGCGTCCTCAAACTGCTCGCCGACACCGATCACGGCCTGACCGTCACCGAGCTGTCCAACAAACTCGGTGTCAACAGGACGGTGGTCTACCGACTGCTCGCCACCCTCGAACAGCACGCCCTGGTCCGCCGCGACCTCGGCGGCCGGGCCCGGGTGGGCCTCGGCGTACTGCGCCTGGGCCGCCAGGTGCATCCGCTGGTACGGGAGGCCGCCCTGCCCGCCCTGCGCTCGCTCGCCGAGGACATCGGCGCCACCGCGCATCTCACGCTCGTGGACGGGGCGGAGGCGCTGGCCGTCGCGGTCGTCGAACCGACCTGGACCGACTACCACGTCGCCTACCGGGCCGGCTTCCGTCATTCGCTCGACCGGGGCGCCGCGGGCAAGGCCATACTCGCCGCCCGTCAGGCCGCCCTCACCGAGCCGCGCTGCACCCTCACCCACGGTGAGCTGGAGGCCGGTGCGAGCGGCGCCGCCGCCGCGCTGATCGGGGTGACCGGGATAGAGGGCAGCGTGGGAGTGGTGATGCTCGCGGACGCCGTACCCGATCGGGTGGGGCCTCGGGTCGTGGACGCGGCCCGGGAAGTGGCGGACGCGCTGCGCTGAGGTCCGACCGGGCGGCTGCCGAACGGTCCGACCGGGCGCACCGGGCGCACCGGACGGTCCGCACGACCGGGCGCACCGGGCGGTTCGACCGGGCGCTCGGACACGCCGTCCAGGGCGCCGGACCGCGCCAGATAGATTGACACTCGTGTTCTCTCGCCTCTCGCGCCCCGGCGCCCTCGCCCTCTGCGCCGTCCCGATCGTCGTGCTGTTCGCCGTGGTCGGGGTCGCGCCGTTGCCGTACTCCGTGGCACAGCCGGGGATGACCGCGAATGTCCTCGGTACGGACCAGGGCCGGCAGATCATCACGATCAGCGGGACGCCCACCAGGAAGACCGAGGGGCAGCTGCGGATGACGACCATCGTGGCGACCGGCCCCTCCGCCGATGTCGACTTCGGCGACGTGGTCGAGGGCTGGTTCCGTACAGACCGCGCCGTGCTGCCGCGTGACGCGGTCTACCCGTCCGGGGAGTCCGACAAGGAGATCGAGCGGCACAACACCCACGACATGGTGGAGTCCCAGAACTCCGCGACCCAGGCGGCCCTGGACCTGCTCGGCAAGGACCCGAAGACCGTCGACGTCAGCCTCCATCTCGCCGACGTCGGCGGCCCCAGCGCCGGTCTGCTCTTCGCCCTGGGCATCGTCGACAAACTCGACGGCGACGGCTCGGGCGGCGATCTGACCGGCGGCCGCAAGATCGCGGGTACGGGCACGATCAGCGGCGACGGCAAGGTCGGCGCGGTCGGCGGGGTGTCCCTGAAGACCCAGGCGGCGGGGCGCGACGGCGCCACGGTCTTCCTCGTCCCGAAGGCTGAATGCGGGGACGCCGGGGCCGAGCTGCCGAAGGGGATGCGGCTGATCCCGGTCAGCACGCTGAAGAGCGCGGTGTCGGCGCTCACGGCGCTGGCGCGGGGCGAGACGGGTCGGGTGCCGAGCTGCTGAGGTCGCTGACCGGGGCGGCTTTCGCCCTCTCCGGGATCCGTTCCATGGAGCGCCAGGCAGGGAAGACCAGCGGGCTCAGCGTCGCCAGGAGATAGACGCCGCCGACGGCCAGCAGCGTGTTGCTCAGTCCCGCGCGCTCGACCAGGAGGCCCGCGACCAGACCGCCGAGCGGCATGGTCAGCTCGACTCCCGCCGTGGTCACACTGGACACCCGGCTGCGCAGCGCGTCCGGCACCCGCTCGTAGGTGACAGTGGTGAGGATCGGGTTGAGCACGCCGGCCGCCAGTCCGCCCGCGGCCATCGTCACCGCCAGCGGGACGGTCCCGTCCGTGAGCGCCGCCACGGTGAACTTCGGTGCCCCGCAGAGCAGGAAGGCGCCCGCGAACACGACGCGGCGCGGGAAGCGTTCGCCGTACGCCCCGTACAGCAGGGCCCCCAGCAGCGCCGCCCCGCCGAACAGCGCGGTGAGCAGCCCGAGATCGGCCGATCCGCCCAGCTCCTGCCGGGCATGGACCGGTAGCAGGACCGAACTCCAGCTCTGGTCAAGACCGTTGGTGATCATCACCATCACGGTGATGCCGAGCAGCAGCCGCGTACGGATCAGGAAGTCGTAGCCCTCGCGAAGTTCGGTGCGGTACGTCGCGAGCGAGACCGGGGCCCGACGCTGTGGCTCAGCCGCCCGTATCCCCCGTATTCCGGCGGCTATCAGCGCCGCCGACGCCACGAAGGTCACGGCATCCAGCAGCAGGACCGCCTCCGCGCCCACGACGGCGATCAGCAGTCCGGCGAGCGCGGCGCCGATCATGCGCGCGCCGCGCGAGGCCGCGTCGTACAGACTCGCGGCGCGTGGCAGGGTCGTCCCGGCGCGTTCGGCGAGGTCCGGCAGGAGGACGAAACGGGCGGTGATCCCCGGGGTGTGGACGAGGCCGCTGACCGCCATCAGCGCGCACAGCATCCAGAATTCCAGCACGCCCGCGAAGTGCAGGAGCGGGACCGCGGCCACGGCGAGTCCGCAGATCAGGTCGGAGGCGACGGAGACCCGCCGCCGCCCGAGCCGGTCGATGACCGGACCGCCGACGACAGCGGAGACGACGACCGGCAGCGTCGCACAGAAGGCGACGACCCCGGCTCTGGCCGGGCTGCCGGTGGTCTGGAGAGCGAACCACGGCACCCCGATCAGGGTGAGTGAACTCCCGGCGATGGAGATGGTGTTGGCGGCGAGGGTGGCGACAAAGGGCCGCCGGTCGTAAGCGGGGCCCTGCCCGCCGGGTACGGGTCCGGCTCCGGGTCCGGATTCGGTCCCCGACCCGGCTCCGGTACCGGCCGTCGGGGTCATGCGGCGTACGGCCGTACGCGCCGACGCCCGGACACCGCCGGCCGGTTGACGAGGCGCAGCCCCAACTCGACCAGGGACCAGCCGAGTCGGGTACGGAGGTTCGCGCGCGGCGGGCGGCGGCGGAACCCGGCGGCCTCGTGGCGCAGTTCGGCGGCGCGCTGGGCGTGCAGCCGGAGATGTATGTCGGGGTGCGTGGCGGGGTGCACGGAGGGTCTCCTTCAGCTTCGGCCGGTGGAACCGGTGCGGGGGAAGGAATGCAGATGGACGCGGACCTGCGGGGCATCCGCCTCGCCGGGACCGGCCGAGCGGTAACTCTCGACGACCTCGTGCAGCTTCTCGTTCATCTCGTACAGCTGCTCGGAGGTCAGGCGCAGAGTGAAGTCGCTGAGGTCCGCGGAGGATGACCACTTCCTGGGCCAGTCGCTCGCGGTCCCCAGCCAGGTGGCGAGCTCCTGGGTGTGGATGCTGGCCACCTCGTGCAGCATGAGGTCGACCGCGCCGCGCACCGCCGGGTCGGTGTCGGTGTGCAGGTCCGGGCCGAACCTCGTGCCCTCGTCGGACGCCTTCCACCACCGCTCGCGGCCCTTTCCCCGCGTCGGGTCGTCCTCGACGAAGCCGTACACGGCGAGCTGTCGCAGGTGATAGCTGGTGGCGCCGCTGGACTCGCCCAGCCGCTCGGCGAGTTGGGAGGCGGTGGCGGGGCCTTCGTGGCGGAGAGTGGTCATCAGCCGTATCCGCAGGGGGTGGGCCAGACCGCGGAGCGAGCGCGCGTCGAGGGTGCGCTCCCTGGGTTTCGGGGGGTGCGGCGGTGCTTCCGTCGGCTTCACGGGCTCTGTCTGATCTGCGGGGTCTGGGGGCTCCGCGGGGTCTACGGGGTCATCGGGCTCGGGCATGCCTCTAACGTAGCCATGCAAAGACTTCGTTGCAACATGTTCTTTGCAACGAAGTCTTTGCATGCCCGGCCGGCTCCCGTCCGGGCCCCGTCCGTCCGGCTGGTGGCGTCAGCCGTCGCTGTCGGGCGTCAGCAGATCGACGAGCCCCGTGACGCCCTCCGCCCCGTGACCACCCTCCAGTCGCCGCTTCATCAGGTCGAAGTACGGGGTCAGCAGCTCGGGGCTCACCCCCTGCTCGTGCGCCGTCCCCACAAAGGTCCCCACCCCCGCGACCTGCATGGCCAGGTTGGAGACGATGTCCGATTCGTAGTCGCCGCTCGCCAACTGCCCGGCGACCTGCTCGACCGTCGGGGACATCGACATCAGCCAGTCGGTCAGCAGCGGTGTGAACTCCTTCAGTGAGATCTCCGCCTCCCCGCGCACCAGCGCGAAAGCGTGCGTGATGCCCGCGAGCATGCCGTACATTCCGCTCAGCAGCGCCACGTCCTGGAGCGCGGCATGGCCGGCGTTCGCGCTGACGTAACGCGTGCCGACCGGGACCGCCAGCGCCGCTCTGTGTGTCTCGAAGAGCTCGTGCGAGCCGCTGTAGAAGACATAGCCGCCCGCCTCGGGAACCCCGACCATCGGCGGTATGGCCATGATCCCGCCGCTGAGGAAACGGGCCCCGCGCGCCGCGGCCCACTCGCCGCGCGCCCGTGCCTGGGCCGGGGTCCCGGTGGTGACGTCCACCAGGTCCTTGCCGGTCAGGTCGGTGCCCTCCAGCGCAGCGCCGACCGAGGCGTCGTCCAGCAGGCAGGTGACGACCAGCGCGTTCGCGGCCACGGCCTCGGCGGCGCTCGTGGCGGCCGTGGCCCCCTCGGCCACCAGGGTGTCGGCCCGGCCGGGCGTACGGTTCCAGACGGTCACGGAGTATCCGGCGGCGAGCCAGGCACGGGCGAAGGCCGTACCCATGGCCCCGAGCCCGAGCAGCGAGACGGAACGGGAAAAGGAAGGCGAAGAGGCGGGCGAAGAAACGGGCGAAGAGGCGGGCGCGGGGGAAGAGGAAAGAGTGGCGGAAAGGTTGTCGGTCATGACGAATAAGCTGGTCGATGACCCGGGGACCAACAAGTACGCACTCCGAAGTGGGTGGTTCCCCCGAGGTATGTGACCAGGTCGGAGAGAGGGGGGCCAAGGCGATGGCGACCGTGGGCAGGCCGGGCGCGCCGAGCGCGTATCACTGCGGGATCGACGCGGCCATGGATGTGATCGGCGGAAAGTGGAAGGTGCTGATCCTCTGGGCGCTGGACGAGAGCCCGCGCCGCTTCGGGGAGCTTCGCAGGATGCTCCCCGGCGTCACGGAGAAGGTCCTCACCAGCCAGCTGCGTGAGCTGGAGACGAACGGCATCGTCTCCCGTGAGGTGTACGACGAGATCCCGCCGCGCGTCGAGTACGCGCTGACCGAGCGCGGTGTCGCCCTTGCGACCGCCCTCCAGCCGCTTGGCCTGTGGGGACGGGAACACGTCCTGGGGAAGACCCCGCGAAGGGCTACCCCTTCGTGATGAATCCTTCGCCGGAGAAGTCCCTGGCGGAGTCCCCGGCGGAGCCCTTCGCGGAGTCCTCGGCGGCCTGCTCCACCAGCGGGATGATCCGCAGCGGTACGGGGTTCTCCATGACGATCGTCGTGGCGGCGCGCACGATGCCGTCAAAACCGACGACCCGGTCGATCACCCGTTGCAGATCGGCGTTGGAGCGGGCCACGAGACGGCAGAGCATGTCTCCCTGGCCTGTGGTGGTGTGCAGTTCGAGCACCTCGGGAACGGTCGTCAGATGGGCCCGTACGTCGGCGCCCTGCCCCTGCTTGATCTCCAGCGTGGCGAAGGCGGTGACGGGGTAGCCGAGGGCGGCCGGATCCACGGTCGGGCCGAATCCCCTGATCACCCCATTCGACTGAAGCCGGTCGAGCCGTGCCTGCACCGTGCCGCGGGCCACCCCGAGCCGGCGCGATGCCTCAAGCACTCCGATCCTGGGCTCCCGCGCGAGCAGCACGATCAGCCGCCCGTCGAGTCCGTCGATGCTCATGATCCGCTCCCCAATGCGCTGCCGAATCAAACGTAGTCATACTGTGCAGATAGCCTCGCCATTCTCGTCATCTGGTCTACACATTGCCCAGTGAATCAGCGAACTGTTGCGCACCTTGTGGAACGGCGGGAGGCTGATGACATGGCTGACACTTCGACGCACTTCGACACCGCTCCCCATACCGCGCGCGAGGCCGACCCCTTCCCGGTCAAGGGAATGGACGCGGTCGTTTTCGCCGTCGGCAACGCCAAGCAGGCCGCGCACTACTACTCCACGGCCTTCGGCATGAGGCTCGTCGCCTACTCCGGACCGGAGAACGGCAGCCGCGAGACCGCGAGTTACGTCCTCACCAATGGCGCGGCCCGCTTCGTCATGACGTCCGTCATCAAGCCGTCCACCGAGGGGGGCCGCTTCCTCGCGGACCATGTCGCCGAGCACGGCGACGGCGTGGTCGACCTCGCGATCGAGGTGCCGGACGCGCGGGCCGCCTACGCGTACGCCACCGAGCACGGCGCCCGCGGCCTCCAGGAGCCGTACGAGATCAAGGACGAGCACGGCACGGTCGTCCTCGCCGCGATCGCCACGTACGGCAAGACCCGCCACACCCTCGTCGAGCGCTCCGGTTACGACGGCCCGTATCTGCCGGGCTTCACCGCCGCGGACCCGATCGTCGAGCCCGCCGCCAAGCGCACCTTCCAGGCCATCGACCACTGCGTGGGCAATGTCGAGCTCGGGAAGATGAACGAGTGGGTCGGCTTCTACAACAAGGTCATGGGCTTCACGAACATGAAGGAGTTCGTGGGAGACGACATCGCCACCGAGTACTCCGCGCTCATGTCGAAGGTCGTCGCCGACGGCACGCTCAAGGTGAAGTTCCCGATCAACGAGCCCGCGATCGCCAAGAAGAAGTCGCAGATCGACGAGTACCTGGAGTTCTACGGCGAGGCCGGCGTCCAGCACATCGCGCTCGCCACGAACGACATCGTCGCGTCCGTGCGGGCGATGCGGGCGGCGGGCGTGCAGTTCCTCGACACCCCCGACTCGTACTACGACACGCTCGGCGAGTGGGCGGGCGAGACGCGGGTGCCCGTGGAGACGCTGCGCGAGCTGAAGATCCTGGTGGACCGCGACGAGGACGGGTATCTGCTGCAGATCTTCACCAAGCCCGTCCAGGACCGGCCGACGGTCTTCTTCGAGATGATCGAGCGCCATGGCTCGATGGGCTTCGGCAAGGGCAACTTCAAGGCGCTCTTCGAGGCGATCGAGCGCGAGCAGGAGAGGCGCGGCAACCTCTGACGGAGTGCGCGGCTGACGGAGTGCGCGGCTGACGGAGTGCGCGGCGCGTGCCGGGGCTTGTCGTTTCCGGCACGCGTCCGGACTCCGGTGCCGGGACCGGCAAGGTTTGCCCGTCGAGGAGCGGCGGTCGGTGCGTGTGATCGCAAGGCGGCCGGAAGTCCTGGTAGCGGAGCTACCTGGGCTTGTGGCCAACGCCCGCGAGCGCGCGTGCTGGGCGTCGCGACGGGGCAAACGTTGCCGGGAGGGGCACTAGACCTTCGGCGGGGGCGCCGGCTCCCTCCGTTCCAGCGTGGGTTTCTCGGGCCCCGAGCCGTAGAAGTCCTTCGGCCCGCCCTCCTCCGGTTCGCCGAGCGCGTCCAGCGCCTCCCGGGCCATCGGCGCCAGCAGCGGCGAGAAGTGCGGGTCGGTCCGCAGGGCCTCCTCGATATGGCGGCGGGCCGCACCGTGCATCTCCAGCGACCGCTCGATCTCGCCGCGGTGGTACGAGAACAGCGCGCTCCGCCGTCCCGGCTCGGTCGCCTTCGTCGCGTACGCCAGCGCCTCGCGCCACTGGCCCGCCCGGTGCAGCGCCCAGCCCAGCGCGTCCGCGACCTCCATGCTCCGGTGCGACTGCTTCCACTCCGAGCGCAGCCGCGCGACCGCCGCCTGCGGATCGCCGTGATCGGCTTCGAAGCGACCGAGGACCAACTCCTCGTTCACCCCGTTGCCCCGGGCACGCTCGGCCCGTTCCCGCAGCGTCTCGTACTGCGTCTGGGCATCCCCGTCCAGCCCCAGCGAGTCGTACAACTCGCCCAGTTCCAGGGCGTATTCGGGCCGGGGCAGCTTGGCGAGCGCCGTCTGGTAGTCACGTGTCGCCTCGTCCGACCTGCCCAGCGAGGCCAGCGCCCTGGCCCGCCCGGCCAGTGACTGGGCCCGGTCGCGCGCCGCCGTCAGCGCCGCCTCGTAATGGCCCAGCGCCTCGGTCGGCTCGCCCCGCTCCCAGGCCAGCTCGCCCAGCGTGTCCAGCGCCTTCGCGCGCTCCACGGCTGATCCGGCGTGCGCCGCCGCGTCGGTGGCCTTGGCCACCGCGTCCTCGCGCCGGCCGCGGTCGCGGTACACCTCGGCGGCGCGGATCAGCACCGGCGCCCCCGAGCGCAGTTCGCGCAGCTTCTCCAGCGCCCTGCCCGCCGCCTTGTAGTCGCCCAGGCCGGTGTACGCGTCGATCAGCACCGGATACGACGTCCACGCCCCGGGCCGCTGCGCCCGTACCGACTCGCCCCACTGCCTGGCGGCGACATAGTCATGGCGGGCGTTGGCCAGTGAGGCGAGCCCCACCATCGCCTCCGGATTGCCCGTCCTGATGCCCTTGCCGGGTTTGCCGTCCTCCGCTCCCTTGCCGTCCTTGCCGGATCCGGCGTTCTTCGCCGGTCCCTCGCCGGGGGCGCCCGGCTGCACCGCCAGCGACCGCTGGAGCGCTCGGTCGGCCTTCGGGTAGTAGGCCGGATCCGCGGCGGCGACGCCGCGCTCCACATAGGCCGAGCCGAGCACCGCCCACGCCTGTCCGTCCTCGGGGTGCGTCCGCAGCCAGTTTTCCCGCTCGCGGATGAGCGCGGCCAGATCCGACAGCGCGGCCGGCGCCCCCACTCCCACCGCGGCCATCGCCCGCGCCTCGGGGCCCGGCCGGGACGCCGGCTCCTCGTCGGGGACGAACAGCAGTACGCCCCCGACCAGCGTCGCTCCCACCCCGGCGGCCAGCGCCGCTCTTTTCAACTGTCTGACCTGCTCCGTTTTCATGGCGTTCATGGCGATTACTGTGCGTCAATATGATGAGTACACCGGTACTTGCCGTTGTGGATCGCAGACGGGTTCACACCGATGGCCCCGGATGGGAGTCTGGGATCATGGACGATCTCCTCGCACAGCTGCGGGCCGGGCTCCCCTCCGACGCCCTGATCACCGATCCCGACGTCACGGTCTCCTACGCCAACGACATGGCGAGCTTCTGCGAGGCGGGCACGCCCTCCGTGGTGGTGCTGCCGCGCACGGTCGAGCACGTCCAGCATGTGATGCGCACGGCGACCGCGCTACGCGTCCCCGTCGTCCCGCAGGGGGCCCGTACGGGGCTGTCGGGCGCCGCGAACGCCTCGGACGGGTGCATCGTCCTCTCCCTGACGAAGATGGACCGGATCCTGGAGATCAACCCCGTCGACCGGATCGCCGTCGTCGAGCCGGGTGTCATCAACGCGACGCTCTCCCGCGCCGTAGGTGAGCAGGGCCTCTACTACCCGCCGGACCCGTCCAGCTGGGAGATGTGCACCATCGGCGGGAACATCGGCACCGCGTCCGGCGGACTGTGCTGCGTCAAGTACGGCGTCACCGCGGAGTACGTCCTCGGCCTGGACATCGTCCTCGCCGACGGCCGGCTCCTCACCACCGGCCGTCGCACCGCCAAGGGCGTCGCCGGGTACGACCTCACCCGGCTCTTCGTCGGCTCGGAGGGCAGTCTCGGCATCGTCGTCAAGGCCGTACTGGCCCTCAAGCCGCAGCCGCCCCAGCAGCTCGTCCTGGCCGCCGAGTTCGCCTCCGCTGCCGCCGCCTGCGACGCCGTCTGCCGGATCATGGAGCGCGGCCACACCCCGTCCCTCCTCGAACTCATGGACCGTACGACCATCCGCGCCGTCAACGCGATGGCCAACATGGGCCTCCCCGACACCACCGAGGCGCTGCTGCTCGCGGCCTTCGACACCCCCGACCCCGCGGCCGATCTGGCCGCCGTCGGCGAGCTGTGCACGGCGGCCGGCGCCACCGAAGTGGTCCCCGCCGAGGACGCCGCCGAGTCGGAACTGCTGCTCCAAGCCCGCCGGCTGTCGCTCACCGCGCTGGAGACCGTCAAGTCGGCGACCATGATCGACGACGTCTGCGTGCCCCGCTCGCGCCTCGCCGAGATGCTCGACGGCACAGCGGCCATCGCCGAAAAGTACGACCTGACCATCGGCGTCTGCGCCCACGCGGGTGACGGCAACACCCACCCCGTCGTCTGCTTCGACCAGGCCGACCCGGACGAGTCACGGCGGGCCCGGGAATCCTTCGACGAGATCATGGCGCTCGGTCTCGAACTCGGCGGCACGATCACCGGCGAACACGGCGTCGGCACCCTCAAGAAGGAGTGGCTGTCGCGCGAGCTGGGACCGGTGGGCCTGGAGTTGCAGCGGGGCATCAAGCGGACGTTCGATCCGCTGGGCCTGCTCAACCCGGGGAAGCTCTTCTAGGCGTCATCCAGGCGTCATCGTCTCTTCCCCACCCTCTTCCACCTCGCCGCCCCCTGCCCCTCTTCTCTGCCTCCTTCTAGGCCTCGTCGTCCACGGACTCGTCCAAGGGCCACGGGTCCCGCAGCCACAGATCGTCGGCCGGTGTCGGAGCCAGCAGCGTGGCCAGCCCGTCGTCGAGGCCGAGCTGCTCGGACTCCGTACCCGGTGGCACGATCCGCATCGTCCGCTCCAGCCATGCGGACACCGCGGCACAGGGCGCCTCCAGCAACGCGTCGCCGTCGGGCGAGGAGAGGGCGACACACAGGACGGTGCGCCCGCCGACCTTCGTGGGCCAGATCCGTACATCGCCCTGCCCGCAGGGCCTGAACACCCCTTCCACCAGCAGTTCGCGGGCGAAGGTCCATTCCACGGGTTTGTCCGAGCCGATGTGGAAGGTGATGTGCACGGCGTACGGGTCGTCCGTGCGGTAGGTCAGCCGGGCCGGGACGGGGATGCCGCGCTCGGGCGACAGCACCAGATTCAGTTCCAGTTCGCGTTCCACCATGGTGTACATGAGCGGCACTTCCTTTCTGGCGAGCGGCCCGACGCGGGGGCCGTACCAGTCGAGAGGCGCTACCCCGCCGACTATGACGCGACTTTCGGCGATGAGTTTCCGCGGCTTCGGACGCACACGTCCCGGACAGGACACGGACAGGACCCGGGCTGTGGCCGGACGGTGGCCGGACGGGGACTCGCCACCCGGGCGGGCACGTGCGTACGGTGTTCCGTACGCCCTGGCGAATGAATCCCACCCCGCAGCCTCACGCTTCGCATCGGCGTCCGCGGTCAGCCGCTCGAACGCGGCCGTTTCTGCCGGTCTCTTTCCTCAGGGCCTCGTGTTCTTCGTTACTGTCCTCCTTGGACAATGGTGTGAGTGAACGGAGTTGGGGTCAGTGGCTACTCCTCCTGGTGACGGCGGGAACGTACCCCGGGAAGGGTTTTACCCGGACCCGTCCATCCCTGGATATGTCCGGTACTGGAACGGCGCGGCCTGGGTGCCCGGCACGAGCCGGCCCGCTCCGCAGGACGGGGAGGCGACGCCCGGTACCACCCGGACGGGCTCGGCGACCTTCCCGCCCGGCGCGGTCGAGGAGACCGGGCCGGTCTTCTTCGACGAGGACCCTCCCGAGGAGCCCCGCCAGGAGCTCCGCCAGGAACCGGCGTCCGCGTGGCAGGCCGACGCCTCGCGGCAGACCGGCTTCGGCGGCGAGCACGATGCCCGGGTGTCCTGGGGAGCGGCCCGGCCGGATCCGCGCGTTCCCGGCCCGGCGCCCGAGCCCGGCCGTGAGCTGCCCGCGCCCACGCCCGGCGATCCGACCGGCGGCGCCCTGCCCGGCGTACGCGCGCTGGGTCCCGGCTCGGGCCCCGGAGCTGATTCCGGGTCCGGCGCGGGCGACGGTCCGCCGCTCACCGACGGCACGGTCACGATCCGCGGCCTGCGGCGCGGCATCAGGCCCGGTTCGGGCTCCGGCTCCGGCACTGGCACCGGCACCGGAGAGAGCGCGGGTGTGGGATCCGGGACCGGCCCCGCGGAAGGTACGGCCGATTCGCGCAGGACACCCGCGCTCGGCGACAGCGGGCAGCCGGCGGTCGACAGCACCATGGCCATCCGCGCCCTGCGCGCCGCCCGCCGCGCGAAGGACGAGGACGCCCCGGCCGGCGGTACGGCGCGGCCCGACGGCACCATGACCCTCGGCGCGCTGACCCAGGGCGCCGACGGTGCGCGCCGGGCGGCGGAGCTGCCGCAGCTCCCCGTACCGCAGCAGTCCCCGCCCGCGGCCGGTCAGAACGCGCCCGTCAGCCCCGGCACCGGCGGCGGCGCCGCGTCCTGGGCCCAGCAGGCGCACCAGCTCGCGCAGCCGGGTCAGCCGGGTCAGTCGGTCCAGCACGGTCGTTCCGACCAGCCGGACCAGCCCGTCGTGCCCTGGAAGCCCCCCGTCAACGACCCGTTTTTGCAAGCCGCGCAGGCCCAGGCGAACGCCAGGCCCGCGACCCTCGGCAAGCGCTTCGCGGCCCGGCTGATCGACACCGTGGTGCTGGGCGCGATCGTCGGCGCCCTCGCCTTCCCGCTCGTGTCCAAGGCCCTCGCCCATATCGACGACAAGATCGCGGCGGCCGAACGGACCGGTGAGACCGTCACCGTCTGGCTGCTCGACGCCACGACCGGGGTCTGGCTGGGCGCCGCGCTCGCCGCGCTGCTGATCGTCGGGGTGCTCTACGAGGCGCTGCCGACCGCCAAATGGGGCCGCACGCTGGGCAAGAAGCTGTGCGGCCTCGACGTACGGGACATCGAGTCCCACGAGACCCCGGCGTTCGGCGCCGCGCTGCGCCGCTGGCTGGTCTACGGCGTGCTGGGGGTGCTCGTCGTGGGCGTCCTCAATGTGCTCTGGTGTCTGATCGACCGGCCCTGGCGGCAGTGCTGGCACGACAAGGTGGCCCGCACGTTCGTGTCGGGCTGAGGGCTGGGCGGCGGCCGGTGATCCGACAGCCGGTGCCCTGACAGCCGGTGACCTGACGGCCGGTCGGTCGTCGGCCGGGCGTTCCTCCGAACGGCGGGCAAACCGTTGCGGGCCCCTGCCCGGCACGGTGCACTGCCCACATGAGTCGTGATCAGCCGCCGCCCGGCGAGCCCCCCGAGGAAGACCCGTTCCTCAAGAAGCCGCAGGGGCCCTCGCCCGAGGGGCCTCCGCCCGAGGGTCCGTCCGAGGAGCCTCCGGCGCCGCAGGGCCCGCCGCCGGGATCTCCGTACGACTCCCCGTACGGCGCCCCCTACGGCGGCGCCGGCGGGCAGCCGCCCCCGGGCTCCCCGTACGGCTCGGAGGCCTTTGGCGGGGAGTCGTACGGCGGCAGGGATCCGCTCGCCGGGATGCCGCCGCTCGCGCCGTTCGGCACGCGGTTCCTGGCCCGGGTCATCGACGCCCTGATCATCTTCATCCCACTGGCGATCGTGTCGCTGTTCGTCGGGGGCTGGAGCACCGCGAACAACACCGGTGCGTGGGACGAGGTCACCGATCAGGTGAATACCGGCACGCAGTGGATCTGGTCGGTCATCTCGATCGTGTTGTTCGTCGGCTACGACACCCTGATGGACCGTAAGTACGGGCAGACGCTCGGCAAACGCTGGCTGAAGCTGCGCGTCGCGATGCTCAACGACGGCGCGGTCCCCGACACCGGCTCCGCACTGCTGCGTTCGGTGGTCCTCTGGCTGCCGGCGCTGCTGTGCTGCCTCTGTATCTGGTGGGCCATCATCATCGTGTCGATCCTGGCCAGCAGGCCCTACCGGCAGGGTCTGCACGACAAGGCCGCCAGAACGGTCGTGGTGTCAGCGACGCAGTGAGGGCTGGCCCATCCGGGCCTCGGCCCGCTGTCCGGGCAGCTGCGCGCTCGTCGCCGGGGGCGTGTCGGGCCGCAGCGCGGCCGTACACGCGGGGGCCGTACGCGCCGTCGTGGTACGGCTGTTGGCCGGGATGGTCAGGGCGACCAGCAGCCCCAGGCTCAGAGCGGCGAGTCCGATCACCGCGATGCCGAGACCGGCGGCGGTGCCGGAGAGCAGAAGCATGACGAGGGTGGAACAGACGACGGTGGCGGTTCCGTAGGCGAGCTGTGCGGCAGTCGGACGCGGCATGGCGGAATCCGTCCTCGGGGCGTCATATTCGGGGGCGTTGGGGGCGTTTCGCGTATCTCGCACGTACGTCGCAGGGCGGGTCGCACTGTCAAGCGACTCTACGACGGTGGATGCCCGAGCGGAGCGATTAGTAAGCGTGACCTCACCCACGGTGCCGGTGCACGGGGGGCGCATCGAGTCACGCCCCCTGCCGATGGGCCGTGTCAGTGCGCCGGTTGTCCGAAATCATCCAGCCCTGGAGTCATGTCCGAATAGCGGAACCGGAAGGCCGCATAGTGCAGTTGACCAGTGCAAGTCAAGGTCTGTCTTTTCTTCTTCAACTCCGGTCCAATGTCGTCACTTATGACGCGCATAGCGCGCGGATCCATCACTCCCGGTCCGTGAATCGCGTGCGCCGGGGAGGACAAGCATCAAGTGATCAGGAATCGACGGGCGAGAACACTGTCCGCGGTGATCGTGGCTCTGGCCGCGACCGCCGCCACGGCCTCAGCTTTCACCACGGCACAGGCCCAGGACAACCCCGCGTCCGGCTCCGCGGACATCGAGCGCCGTGACCCGGCGCCCCAGAAGGGCCATGTCGAACACGACTTGGACGGCCCGTTCAGCAAGCAGCAGGCGCAGCAGCGCGAGGCGGCGCTCCAGCAGGTCATCGCCGGTGACGCCACCGTGCAGAAGCGCGACGGCTCCCAGGTGGTCAAGCTCGGCGACAAGAAGTACGTCGAGCTGGGCCGGGAGAAGACCGACAAGATCTTCACCATCCTCGTGGAGTTCGGCGACAAGGTCGACGACACCACGATGTACGACCCGGACGGCGCCGACGGACCGCAGCCGCCCGTCAAGAGGTACGGCGGCGAGCCCGGCCCCCAGCACAACGAGATAGCCGAGCCCGACCGCAAGGTCGACAACTCCACCGCCTGGCAGGCCGATTACAACCAGGCGCACTTCCAGGACCTCTACTTCGGTGAGGGCAAGGACGCGAGCGGCAAGCAGAAGGAGTCGCTCAAGACCTACTACGAGAAGACCTCCTCCGGCCGTTACTCGGTCGAGGGCGAGGTCTCCGACTGGGTCAAGGTCGAGTACAACGAGGCCCGTTACGGCTCGAACTACTGCGGCAGCACCAACTGCTCCAACGTCTGGGACGCGGTGCGCGACGGTGTCACCGCCTGGACCGCGGACCAGAAGGCGCAGGGCAAGTCGGACGCCGAGATCAAGGCGGACCTCGCCCAGTACGACCAGTGGGACCGCTACGACTTCGACAACGACGGCGACTTCAACGAGCCCGACGGCTACATCGACCACTTCCAGATCGTGCACGCGGGCGAGGACGAGTCGGCCGGCGGCGGCGCCGAGGGCGAGAACGCCCTGTGGGCGCACCGCTGGTACGCGTACGGCACGAACGCGGGCAGCACGGGCCCGGTCGGCAACAAGTCCGGCGGCACGCAGGTCGGCGACACCGGGATCTGGGTCGGTGACTACACGATGCAGCCGGAGAACGGCGGCCTCGGCGTCTTCGCCCACGAGTACGGCCACGACCTGGGCCTGCCCGACCTGTACGACACCGCGGGCGGCGAGAACTCCACCGCCTTCTGGTCCCTGATGTCGTCGGGTTCCTGGCTGGGCACCGGCAAGGACGCGATCGGCGACCTGCCGGGCGACATGACAGCCTGGGACAAGCTCCAGCTCGGCTGGCTCAACTACACCAAGGGCAAGGCCGCGACGAACTCCACCCACAAGCTGGGCGTCTCGGAGTACAACACCAAGAACCCGCAGGCGCTCATCGTCGACCTGCCCAAGAAGTCCACGACCACCAGCGTGGTGAAGCCCACCGAGGGCACCAAGCAGTGGTGGAGCGACATGGGTGACGACCTCAAGAACACCCTCACCCGTTCGGTCGATCTGACCGGCAAGTCCACGGCGTCGCTGGAGCTCCAGGGCTGGTGGGACATCGAGGCCGACTACGACTACCTCTACGCCGAGGTGTCGACGGACGGCGGCGCCAACTACACGCCGGTCGACGGCACGGCCGACGGCAAGGCGATCCCCCGTGACGCCGCCGACAAGCCGACGCTGACCGGTGTCTCGGGCGCGTACAAGAAGCTCGTCTACTCGCTGGACGCCTACGCGGGCAAGAAGATCGACCTCCGCTTCCGCTACCAGACGGACGGCGGCGCGGGCGGCAAGGGCTTCACCGCGGACGAGATCAGCCTGGTCGCCGACGGCGCGCCCGTGTTCGCGGACAACGCCGAGGGCGACGACGCGGGCTGGACCGCGAAGGGCTTCTCGCGCATCGGTGAGTCCTTCACCCAGGACTACGACCAGTACTACATCGCCGAGAACCGTCAGTACGTCTCGTACGACAAGACCCTCAAGGTCGGCCCGTACAACTTCGGCTTCACCGCGCCGAACGACGGCAAGGTCGAGCACTTCCCCTACCAGCCCGGTCTGCTGATCTGGCAGTGGGACACCTCGCAGAAGAACAACAACACCAGCGAGCACCCGGGCCAGGGTCTGATCCTGCCGATCGACGCGCACGCCAAGCCGCTGAAGTGGGCGGATGGCACGCTGATGCGCAACAGGATCCAGGCGTACGACTCGGCGTTCAGCTGGTGGCCGGCGTCCGGTCTGTCGCTGCACAACGCGGACAAGCTGACGCGGATCGCTCCGCAGCTCGGTGTCCCGGTCTTCGACGACCGGAAGGGCACCTACTGGAGCGAGCAGAACAAGGGCGGAAGCGTCCTGGTAACTGACACGAACACCAGGATCAGCATCGTCAGCCAGCCCCTGGACGGGCAGACGATGACGGTCAAGGTGGGTCCCTCGGGTAGGTAACCCCAAGTAACCGCAGGTCAAATGCGTGATCGGCCGTCGCCCTCTAGCGGGCGGCGGCCGTTCGTGTTTAGGTGCGTCCTACGATCTCTTATTGACACGATGTCTCGCGGGGGAGATGAAGGACATGGCAGGCGGAGGCTTCAGCAAGCTCCCGAACGGCACGGTGGTGGTGGCACTGACCCTGCCCAGCCCGGCGGCCGAGGGCGGCACGGTACGCGTTCTGGTGCACGCCGCGAACCGCGCCCGCGCCCTGACCAGGCTGCGGAACCTGGGGCTGCGGGCGGTCTATCTGCGGGGCAATGCGGAGCCCCCGACACCGGACGAGATCACGGCGGTGCTCCATCACCCGGACGGCCTGCTGTGGCGGACCACACCGGAGTGCCTGGACCAGCTCTGGCAGCCGATACGAGCGCTGCTGAGACCCCCGGCGAGGGTGGGGTGGTCGACGGGTACCGGAAGGGCCTGAGGAGGGCCCGAGGGGCTCCTGAGGGGCCGCCTGGGAGGGTCTGGGGAGTGTCTGAGGGGCCCCTGAGGCGGCCTGCGGGCCGACCCGAGACCGTTCGGGCGTTCGCCCCTCAGGCGACGTGGACGACCGGCTTGCCGGTCAGCTCCGCGCCCGCCTCGCCCAGCTCCTCCATCGCCCGCTCCGTGGTCTCCGGGGCCACGCCGGCGGTCAGGTCGAGCAGTACGCGCGTGACGAAGCCCTCACGGACCGCGTCCAGCGCCGTGGCCCGTACGCAGTGGTCCATGGCGATACCGACCACATCGACCTCGGCGACCGCGCGCGACCGCAGCCAGTCCACCAGCCGGACGCCGTTCTCGTCGGCGCCCTCGAAGCCGCTGTAGGCCGCCGAGTACGCGCCCTTGTCGAAGACCGCGTCGATCGCGCCGGAGGCCACGGCCGGGGCGAAATTCGGGTGGAAACCCACGCCCTCCGTGCCCGCCACGCAGTGCACCGGCCAGCTGCGGACGAAGTCGGGGACGGCCGGGGGCGTCGCGAAGTGATCACCGGGGTCGATGTGGTGATCACGGGTGGCGACCACATACCGGTACCCGGGGGTCGCGCGGCCGATCAGATCGGTGACGGCGGCGGCCACCTCGGAGCCCCCCGCCACCGGGACGCTGCCGCCCTCACAGAAATCGTTCTGCACGTCTACGACGATCAATGCGCGGTGCATGGCGGTCATCCTTCGATGGGGGAGCGGGTGGTGCCGGGGGCGGGGGACGGGGGCTGTTCGGGCACGTTTTCGAGCCTAGAGACTCCGCTCCCGTCGCGGGAGGGGTAGGCGTGTCCGGGCGTGTCCGCGCAGTCCTGTCCTCCCACCGCTACCACCGCCCCCTCCGTCTCACACGTACCGGGTCCTCCACCTGCCCGCTCTCACACGTACTTGCTCACACGTACGCGCTCACACGTACTCGGTCGGGATCACGGGCTCGCCCCGCGACAGCTGCATCGCCGACATCGGCAGCCCCGCACGCGCCGCGACATGCCGGTCGCGCACGGCGTCCAGCGACTCGCGCGCGACGATCTCGCCGCCCTTGACCAGCTCCACCAGCAGTTGCCGGTCCAGCAGCTCCGGTGGTACCCGGCCCGTGCCGATGACCTCGGCCTCGGCGTACCCCTCGGCGTCCCGCCGCCGCGCGGCCCACTTGCGGCCGCCGATGGAGGTCTTGCCGCCCAGCGACTTCTTCGCCACGGGGCGCAGCGGGGCCTTCGGGTCGGCGGAGGTCGCGCGCGCGACGATCTTGTAGACCATGGAGCAGGTCGGATGCCCGCTGCCGGTGACCAGCTGGGTGCCGACGCCGTACGCGTCGACCGGCGCCGCCGCCAGCGAGGCGATCGCGTACTCGTCCAGGTCCGAGGTCACCACGATCTTGGTGTTCACCGCGCCCAGCTCGTCCAGCTGCTGCCGTACCCGGTGCGCGACCAGCAGCAGATCGCCGGAGTCGATCCGGACGGCGCCCAGCTCGGGCCCCGCGATCTCCACGGCCGTCCGCACGGCCTCGGCGACATCGAATGTGTCGACGAGAAGCGTCGTTCCCCGGCCGAGCGAGTCGATCTGCGCCCGGAAGGCGTCACGTTCGCTGTCGTGCAACAGGGTGAACGCGTGCGCGCTGGTGCCCACCGTGGGAATGCCGTAGCGGAACCCGGCCGCCAGGTCCGAGGTGGTGTCGAAGCCGCCGACGTACGCGGCGCGCGCGGCGGCGACCGCGGCCAGCTCGTGCGTACGGCGCGCGCCCATCTCGATCAGTCCGCGCCCGTTCGCCGCCGCCGCCATCCGGGAGGCCGCCGCCGCGATGGCCGAGTCGTGGTTGAGGATCGACAGGATCACGGTCTCCAGCAGCACGCACTCGGCGAAGGAGCCCTCGACCCGCAGGATCGGCGAGCCCGGGAAGTACACCTCGCCCTCCGGATAGCCCCAGATGTCCCCCCTGAAGCGGTACGAGGCCAGCCAATCGAGCGTCGACTCGTCCACGATCCCCTGCTCCCGGAGGAAGCCCAGGACATCCGTGTCGAACCGGAAGTTCTCCACGGCGTCCAGGACGCGTCCGGTGCCGGCCACGACCCCGTACCGGCGCCCCGCGGGCAGCCGCCGGGTGAAGACCTCGAAGACCGAGCGCCGGTCGGCCGTGCCGGCCCGGAGCGCTGCCCGGAGCATCGTCAGCTCGTACTGATCGGTGAAGAGCGCGGTCGACGGAACGCCCACCCGTCGGCCGCCGCCACCGTTGTCAGGATGCGCTTCGCGCGCTTCCTCTTCTGGCAGCCCAAGGTCCGCATTGTTCATATGACGATGCTACCCAATACTCGTCACCTTGACGATTTCTCGTGGCCGTTTGTGCGACACGCCACGACGGGTGGCAGCATGGTTCCTGTGAGGCTGTGAATTCCGGCACGCCCCCGCAGAGAAGAAGGTCGTCCCGAACCGTGAGTGTTGCCCCGACTGAGATCGAACGCCCCGAATCGGCCGAGGAGACTTTCGCCGTCCCCGAACCCGATGTGCCGTGGGTGACGATCGTGCACAACGACCCGGTCAACCTGATGAGTTATGTGGCGTACGTCTTCCAGACCTATTTCGGCTATCCGAAGGACAAGGCGCACAAGCTGATGCTCGACGTCCACCACAAGGGCCGCGCGATCGTCTCCAGCGGCAGCCGCGAGGAGATGGAGCGCGACGTACAGGCGATGCACGGATTCGGGCTGTGGGCCACCCTCTCGCAGGACCGCGCCTGATGGCCGGGCAGTTCGAGGCGGTCCCGGGCGGCGGCGCGGCCGTCGCGCTCGACGAGGTCGAGATCTCGATCCTGCGCTCGCTCGCGGTGCAGCTGCTGGAGCTGATAGGGCCGGGTGACGAGCCGGCCCAGGGCGAGGACCCGCTCGCCTCGCTCTTCAGCGAGGGCCCCAGCGAGCCGCCCGCCGACCCGGCGCTGGCGCGGCTCTTCCCGGACGCGTACGGCGATGACGACGACGAACTCCGTGAATTCTCCTCGGAGTTCAGACGGTTCACGGAAAACGATCTGCGTGGCCGCAAGCGCGAGGACGGCATGGCGCTCGTCCGCACGCTGGACGCGCTCGCCGTGGAGGGCGGGGGCGCCGCCGTACTCAAGCTGACCTCCGACGACTGCCGGCACTGGCTCGGCGCGCTCAACGATCTGCGGCTGACCATCGGCACGCGCCTGGAAGTCGCTGACGAGGACGAGGGCGGCGAGCTCTACCGGCTGCCCGACTCCGATCCGCGCAAGCCGATGGTGATGGCCTATCTCTGGCTCGGCGCGCTCCAGGAATCGCTCGTCGAGACGCTCATGCCTTGACTCCCGCATGTCATATGCCCGTTGCCGGTGAGCCCCCTTCCGTACGCTCAGGTGACGCTCAATTCGGCATAACGATCGCGTCAACGCTCCGGCGACCTTTGCGGGTCGCGGTGCGATTTGTCCCCTTCTCGCTGTGGTCTGCGCCACAGCTTGCTTCGCCGAGCGCCCGGTTCACCGTGATAGATCTGCACGACCCCCCGGGGACGCCACCCTTGTCCCCGGGGGCGCTTCGGCCGGCCGACCGCCGGCGGCACTCCATCCATATCCGGGGGGATCGGGAACTGGTCCGCGGCCGAGCACGGCGCGGATCTGCATGGAGAAAGGGCGCACGACCATGACCTCTGCGCAGGTCGACAAGGAGTACGGCGGCGACGGGACCGTCGGAGGACCGACCGGCGGCAGCGCCTCGGAGGAGGGCTACGAGCGCGGACTCGGCAGCCGTCAGGTCCAGATGATCGCCATCGGCGGCGCCATCGGCGTCGGGCTCTTCATGGGCGCCGGAGCGAATATCGCCAAGGCCGGACCCAGCATCATCCTCATGTACGCCCTCGCCGGCGTCGTGATCTTCTTCATCATGCGGGCGCTCGGTGAGCTGCTCCTCTACCGGCCGGTCTCGGGCTCCTTCGCGGAGTACGCCAGAGAGTTCCTCGGCCCGTTCTTCGGCTTCGCCACCGGCTGGACGTACTGGCTGATGTGGGTCGTCACCGGGATGGCGGAACTGACCGCCGCGGCCATCTACATCCACTTCTGGTTCCCCCAGATCCCCCAGTGGGTCAGTGCCCTGGTCTTCCTGGTGGTGCTCTTCGGCGTCAACCTGATCTCGGTGAAGATCTTCGGCGAGGTCGAGTTCTGGTTCTCGATGATCAAGGTCACCGCGATCATCGGAATGATCGTCATCGGTCTCGGCGTGCTCACCCTCGGCTTCTCCGACGCCGGTGACACCGCCGCCGCCTCCAACCTCTGGGCGCACGACGGGATCTTCCCCAACGGCATCGGCTCCAGCCTGATGACCCTCCAGGGCGTCATGTTCGCCTATCTCGCCGTCGAGCTGGTCGGCGTGACCGCGGGCGAGTCCGAGAACCCCGAGAAGACCCTCCCCAAGGCGATCAACACGCTGCCCTGGCGCATCATCGTCTTCTACGTGGGCGCGCTGTCCGTCATCCTCGCGGTCGTCAAGTGGACCGAGTTCTCGGCGGGCGCCAGCCCCTTTGTCCACGCCTTCGAGAAGATGGGCATCCCGCTCGCGGCCGGCATCGTCAACTTCGTGGTGCTGACCGCCGCGCTCTCCTCCTGCAACTCGGGCATGTACTCCACCGGGCGGATGCTGCGTGACCTCGCCGCCAACAGCGAGGCGCCGAAGCTCTTCGGCAGGCTCAACTCCCGCAAGACACCGGCGTTCGGCATCACCGTCTCCGTCGCCCTCATGGGCATCGGCGTGGTCCTCAACTACATCGTCCCGGAGAAGGCCTTCGGCTATGTGACGTCCGTGGCCACCGCCGCCGGTGTCTGGACCTGGATGATGATCCTGATCAGCCATATCCGCTACCGCCGCGGGGTACGGGCGGGCCTGCTGCCCGCCTCGTCGTTCCCCGCCCCGGGCGGTTCGGTGTGCAGCTGGGTCGCCGTGGGCTTCCTGGCCCTCGTCACCTGTCTGATCGCGTACGACAAGGACGCGCGGGTCTCCCTCTACGTGGGGGCGGTCTGGGCGGTCTGTCTCCTCGTCGGCTGGCAGTACCTCAAGCGCCGCACCCCGCGGACCGAGGCGGGCGCGGCCCCGGGCGACCCCACCCCGGAGTACGCCTCCGCGGAGTAACGCGGCCGAGACCCTGACGGCCCCCGGAACCGGGAAACTCCCTCCCGGATCCGGGGGCCGCACTCGTCCCTTTATATTTTCTCCATGCTCACCATTACCCAGGCCCTGCACGACAAGATCGTCGAGCACGCGCGCGCCGACCATCCCGACGAGGCGTGCGGCGTGGTCGCGGGCCCCGCCGGGACCGGCCGGGCCGAGCGGTTCATCCCCATGCTCAACGCCGCCCGCTCGCCCACCTTCTACGAGTTCGACTCGGCGGATCTGCTCACGCTCTACCGGGAGATGGACGACCGCGACGAAGAGCCGGTGATCATCTACCACTCGCACACCGCGACCGAGGCGTATCCGTCCCGTACGGACATCACATACGCCAACGAGCCGGGCGCCCACTACGTCCTCGTCTCCACCGCCGATCACGACGACGCGGGCCCCTTCCAGTTCCGCTCGTACCGCATCGTCGAGGGCGAGGTCACGGAAGAGGACGTCGAGATCGTCTGAGGCGCCCGTCGCGGCGCTGGCAAGATCTGACAAACTGAGCGCCGAACCGAGGCGGCGGGGATCAGGAAGCCGGTGTGAATCCGGCGCGGTCCCGCCACTGTGACCAGGCCCAGAGCTTGGCAGCCAGGAACTGACCTGCCGCCCTTCTCCCACCAGCCAGGGGACGCGGAAATCCCCCGGAGGAGGCCCTGTCGTGTCTGTGCCGTCCCGGCGCCGCCGTGCGCTCACGTCCGCCGTCATATCCGCCCTGCTGCTCCCGCTCACCGCCTGCGGCGGCTCCACCTCCACCTCCACGGACGCGAAGGACGGCGCGCGGGCCGCGACCGCCGCTCCCGGCTTCCCGTACACCGTCACCAACTGCGGGGTGAAAACCACCTATCAGGCGCCGCCGGAGCGGGTCGTCACCATGAACCAGCACGTCACCGAAGTGATGCTGGCGCTCGGCCTGGAGAAGTCCCTCGTCGGCACGGCCTGGCTGGACGACCGGATCCTCTCCGCCTACGAGAAGGCGTACAAGAGCGTCCCGGTGCTCGCCAAGGAGTACCCCTCCAAGGAGCGGCTGCTCGCCGCCGACCCCGACTTCGTCTACGGCGGCTACGCCAGCGCCTTCGCCGCCAAGGACGGTCGCGGCCGCGACGAGCTCCGGTCCGCCGGCATCAACACCCGGCTCAACCTGGAGAACTGCCCCAAGGACAGGACGACCCTCGACGACGTCTACCGGGAGGTCCGTGAAACGGGCCGCACCTTCGGCGTCCCCGACCGCGCCGAGAAGTGGATCGCCGCCGCCCGCACCACCGTCACGGACACCGCCGCCCTGCTCAAAGGCGTCGAGCCGCTCTCCGTCTTCGTCTACGACAGCGGCGACAAGACCGCCTTCACCGCCGGCGGCAAGGGCATCGGCAACGAACTGATCACCCGCGCCGGCGGCCGCAATGTCTTCGCCGACCTCGGCAAGTCCTTCGGCGACGCCACCTGGGAACAGGTCGTCGCCCGCAAGCCCGACGTCATCGTCGTCTACGACTACGGCTCCACCACCGTCGCCCAGAAGAAGAAGCGGCTGCTGGAGGACCCCGTGCTCAAGGACGTACCGGCCGTCAGGAACAAGCGGTTCGCCGTCATGCCGCTCTCGGACGTGGTCCTCGGCGTACGCGCGCCCGACGCCATCGAACGGCTCGCCGCGCAGCTCCACCCCGAGACCGTCAAGTAAGCCATGACCCGGACCACCCCGCCCGGCCACGGGCGGCTCCGCTACCCCCTGGTGCTCGGCTGCCTCGCCGCCGCACTCGCCACCGCCGTCGTCGCGGGCCTCGCCCTCGGCTCCGTACGTATTCCGCCCGGCCAGGTGATCACCATCCTCACCGGCGGCGCCGACCCCAGCCCCTTCCGCACCATCGTGCTCGACGTACGGCTGCCCCGCGTGCTGCTCGGCGTGGTCGTCGGCGCCGGGCTCGCCGTCGTCGGCACCGTCCTCCAGGCGCTCGTACGCAACCGGCTCGCCGACCCCTTCCTCCTCGGCATCTCCTCCGGAGCGTCCGCCGGCGCCGTGCTGGTCATGGTCCTCGGCATCGGCGGCGGGATCACCACCACCGTCGCCATGCCCGCCGCGGCCTTCGCCGGCTCGCTCCTCGCCCTGGCGCTGGTGTACGGGCTGGCCCGCCGCCGGTCCACGATGACCGGCGGCCGGCTCGTCCTCGCCGGGGTCGCCGTCTCGTACATCCTCTCCGCGCTCACCACCCTCGTCCTGATCGTCTCCGCACGCCCCGAGCACTTCCAGGAAGCCGTCTACTGGACCTTCGGCGGCCTCGGCAGCGCCCGCTGGTCCACCCTGTTCTTGCCCGCGGTCGTCCTCACCCTCGGCACCGCGCTGCTCATGGCCCTGGCCCGGCCGCTCGACCTGCTGCTGGCGGGCGAGGAGGGCGCGACCGTACTCGGCCTGGACACCTCGCGCTTCCGCGCCGCGGTCTTCGTCCTCGCCTCCCTGGTCACCGGCGTGATGGTGGCCGCCAGCGGCGCCGTCGGCTTCATCGGACTGCTCGTCCCGCACGCCGCCAGAATGGCCGTCGGCGCCGGCCACCGCGCCCTGCTGCCGGTCGCGGCGCTGGGCGGAGCCGTCCTCCTGGTCTTCGCCGACCTCGCGGCCCGTACCGTCGCCGCGCCCCAGGACGTGCCCGTCGGCGTACTCACCGCGCTCACCGGCGGCCCCGCCCTCCTGTGGCTGATGCGCCGCCGCCCCGAAGGAGCCCCCGTATGACGGCGACACTCCGGCTCGAAGGACTCTCCTACGCCGCCGACGGCCGCCGGCTCGTCGACGGCGCCGACCTGACCGCGGCCCCCGGCGAGACCGTCGGACTCGTCGGCCCCAACGGCAGCGGCAAGACCACCCTCCTGCGCTGCGTCTACGGAACGCTCCGCCCCAGCCACGGACGGGCCCTGCTCGACGGCGACGACCTGCTCACCATGACCCCCAAGGCCAGGGCGCGCCGCGTCGCCACCGTCCCGCAGGACGGACAACTGGACTTCGAACTGACCGTCCGCGAGGTCGTCGCGATGGGCCGCTCCCCGCACAAACGCTTCTGGGAGGCCGACACCGCCGCCGACGCCGCCCTCGCGGACGCCGCACTCGGCCGCGTCGGGATCGCCGGCCTCGCGGACCGCGCCTTTCCCTCCCTCTCCGGCGGCGAACGCCAGCGCGCCCTGGTCGCCCGCGCCCTGGTCCAGCGGCCCGCCCTGCTCGTACTCGACGAGCCGACCAACCACCTCGACATCCGCTACCAGCTCGAAATCCTCACCCTGATCAGAGAGTCCGGCACCACCAACCTGCTCGCCCTGCACGATCTGAACCTCGCCGCGTACTACTGCGACCGCGTCTACGTCCTCCAGGAAGGCCGGATCGTCGCCTCCGGCACCCCGCACGAGGTTTTCACCACCGAGCTGCTCGCCATCGTCTACGGGGTGACCGCCGAGGTCAGCACGCACCCCGCCACCGGCGCGCCCACCGTCGTCTATCTCCCGCCGTCCGCCTGACGGATATGGGCCGTCCGGGATACGAGATCACATGCGGGACCGCCAACCGGGAATCGATACGATGACCGCATGGTTTTCCAGGGCGTGAGCGACAAGACGCCGAGCACCCCGCTGCTCGTGGCGCGGCTGCACGTCGATCTGTGCCGCCTCGCCAGTGCCATCTGTCCCAGCGCCGCCGGCTGAGCGACGGCCCCGAGCGCGGTTCGCCGCGATCCGGCTGTCCCCACCACGTATCCCCTCGCGCGGGGGCCCGAGCCGCGCGCCCGTCACGCCCTCTCCCGATCAGGAGTCCATGCCATGGCCATCGAGGTCCGCATCCCGACCATCCTCCGCACCTACACCGACGGCGCCAAGGCCGTCGAGGGCAGCGGCGACACGCTCTCCGAGCTCTTCGCCGACCTCGAAACCCGGCACGCCGGTATCCGGGAGCGGCTCCTCGACCCGGCCAAGGACAACCAGCTCCGCCGCTTCGTCAACGTCTACCTCAACGACGAGGACGTCCGCTTCCTCGACGGCGTCTCCACCAAGCTCGCCGACGGCGACAGCGTCACCATCCTCCCGGCCGTGGCCGGTGGCGCGCTCGACAGGTACGCGGCCTGATGCGGTACGACTCCCCGCTGGCGGCGGTCGGCAACACGCCCCTGGTCCGGCTCCCACGGCTCTCGCCGTCGGACGAGGTCCGGATCTGGGCCAAGCTGGAGGACCGCAACCCGACCGGCTCGATCAAGGACCGGCCCGCCCTGCACATGGTCGAACAGGCCGAGAAGGACGGACGGCTCACCCCGGGCTGCACCATCCTGGAGCCCACCAGCGGCAACACCGGCATCTCGCTGGCCATGGCGGCCAGGCTCAAGGGCTACCGCATCGTCTGCGTGATGCCGGAGAACACCTCCCAGGAGCGGCGCGACCTGCTCGCCATGTGGGGAGCGGAGATCGTCTCGTCCCCCGCGGCGGGCGGCTCCAACACGGCCGTACGGGTCGCCAAGGAGCTGGCGGCCGAGAACCCGTCCTGGGTGATGCTCTACCAGTACGGCAACCCGGACAACGCGGGCGCCCACTACGCCACCACCGGCCCGGAGATCCTGGCCGACCTGCCCTCCATCACGCACTTCGTGGCGGGCCTGGGAACGACGGGCACGCTGATGGGCGTGGGGCGCTATCTGCGCGAGAACGTCGAGAGCATCCAGATCGTCGCCGCGGAGCCGCGCTACGACGACCTGGTCTACGGCCTGCGCAACCTGGACGAGGGCTTCGTCCCGGAGCTGTACGACGCGTCCGTCCTCACGACCCGATTCTCCGTCAGCTCCGCCGACGCGGTCACGCGCACCCGTGAACTGCTCCAGCAGGAAGGTATCTTCGCGGGCGTCTCGACGGGCGCGGCGCTGCACGCGGCGATCGGTGTCGGCCGGAAGGCGCTGAAGGCGGGCGAGAGCGCGGACATCGTCTTCGTGGTCGCGGACGGGGGCTGGAAGTACCTGTCGACGGGCGTCTACACGGCGACGACGACGGAAGAGGCGATCGAAACGCTGCGCGGCCAGCTCTGGGCGTAGCGTCTCCCGGCGGGGGGTCGTGGTTCGGGGTGCGTTTCGGCTGGGGCCTGTTGCCGGGTGCGGGTTGTCGCCGGGTGTCGCTCCGGGGCTCGCGCCCTGGACGGCATGCTGGGCTTTTCCGGGGGACACCCCCGGACCCTCGTACGGCGCGCAGCTGCCCACAGTCGGGGCACGGGAGGTCGTGCGCCACACATCATGCTTTAGTGTCCCGGACACGACCCCCCTGCGCGCCCCCCTTCACCGCCCGCTCAAGCGACGCGTTCGTGTGCGACGGCGGGTGGGGGACGCGGCGGCATCTTCCCGTATCGAGCCCGATCGCTCCGCCAGGACGGGCGAGTGGCCAGGTTCTGGCCGCACCGGCCCACTCACCCCCACCGAGATGGCGAGTAGCGGGGCCCACCGGGCCGCACCCACCCCCAATTCCCCAGCCGGGCGGTGGGGGCAGGCGACCGCCGGGGGGAGGGGGTCGGGGTCGCAGGAGGTGCGTGTCAGGACGTAAAGCGTCGCAGCTCGCGCGAAGCGCGGTGAGGATAGCAGTCCGGACACGCACCTCCGGAGGCCCCGGGCCCCGGCACCCCGCACCCCGCACCGCACCCCGCACCGCACCCCGCACCGCACCCCGCACCGCACCCCGCACCGCACCCCGCACCGCACCCCGCACCGCACCCCGCACCGCACCCCGCA